>NZ_JBYSWK010000011.1:0-39384 GCF_058781025.1 Heyndrickxia sp. FW510-T9
TCATTCTATCCAATCTTTTTTGATATTTTTAATAAAATTTCGCTTAATTTGATTTAACAAACGAATTCCTAGATTTGTTGTACCATTCTTCGACATAAAAATTCTGCAATATAGTTTTTTTTCATTATACAAAAAGAAACCCTATAAAGAGACTTTTTTTCAAAGCGTCTACTCTATAGGGTACTTTTTATTTCGAAATCAGTTTTAGTTAGTCATTATTTAATGTCAAGCTGTACTTGAGCGCTGTTCACTTAAAGACTTTTTTCGGTCCGATTGTGTTAAAAAACTAACTACAAACATTACGATAACATTTGCAAGAAGAGCGATTATTCCAATATTTAAATCTTGAATTACACTTGGAAGGGATGGAAACAACATAGCCATTGTTGTTTTTGTAAAGGTTACATAGATTACTATTGCTACGCCCACAAACATTCCAAACCCTGACCCGTATTTTGTAATTCGATTATTCTTCCTTAAACTTAAATACAAGGAAGGTGCCATTTGTGTAATCAAGCTGAATGATGTTAAATACAAGGTTGCGAGTGTATTACTTTCACTCATCGATAAAAACGCACATAAAATCGATAATAAAACAACGAATATTTTTGCAGATACAGCTTTCTTTTTATCCGGGAGATTCGGTTTAATCGGTCCAATAACGTTAGTAGTTATCATCGTTGCCGCTGACATTAACATCATCGATCCTGGAACTAGAGTGGCTAATAGACCCGTTGCGCCAATAATTCCAACAAACCATGGATCAAAGGTTTTCATAGAAATTTGTAGCAATGCAAAGTCACCATTTTTCAAACCAGGAACGTTAACAATAGCGGTGAAGCCTACGAAGTAAACGAATAAAACCATCAGTGCATATATAGGAAGTAATATTGCATTTAATCGAAACGTTTTGGCACTTTTCGATGCATAGATAGTAGGTGCATTATGCGGCCACATAAAATATGCAAATGAGCTTATGGCAACCGTTGAAACAAACCATGAAACACTAAGTCCTTTTTTAGGAAGAGTTAGGGCTCCTGGTTTCACTTCATTAACTGCTTGGAATAGCCCCTTAAAACTATCGTGATAATGGATAGGCAAGAAAATACCTAGAAACAATATTACGAAAAATATCAATACATCCTTAACAGTAGACGTCCATGCTGATCCGTGGATACCGGAAACCATTACATATGTTAATAACGCGATCATCCCTACCCAAACAGCAACTTTCGAAGGGATCGCACCATAGGAAGTGGCTTCCACTAATATTCCCATTGATTTAAAAAGAATTGTAATGTATGGAATTAACGCTACAACCCCTACTATTGCAACCAATACCCCGAGGCCTGTACTATTATATTTCTTCGAGAAAAACTGTGATTGAGAAACAATATTATTTTCTTTCGCATATCTCCAAATTGGAGGTAAAATCCAGTAGGAGGTAATCGTTCCAAGGGCGGTGAAAGCTAATAGATAAAATGCAGCCGCACCATTATTAAACGCTAATCCGCTCGTTCCTAATAAGGTAAAAACCGAGTAAGTTTCACCAGCTAATAGTAAAAAGACGAAAATACCTCCAAAACCACGCCCGCCAATAGCCCATTGTTCCATACTCATATCTTTTCCGCGTTTCGCTAAAAAACCCAACACGATGCTTATGACTAAAAATAACGTAATGATTACTAATGCCGTATTCATTTATTCACTCTCCTTATTGATTGGATCTAATCGATAAATGATAAACATGATTATGGAACAAAGAACTGCCCATAAAATAATCCAAAATAAGAAAAATGGTACTCCCAATACGTATGGTTCTACTTTATTTACAAAAGCTGCTCCACCTAATATTGCAATAAACGGCAGAATTGCTAATAAATAATACGCTTTCATTTTCACCATCCCCTTTGATCAAAAATGTCTTACTATTTCGCAGCTGATCCCGGAATAAACTTACCAAAACCAGGATTTTGAATTACATCTTCTCCATTAAAGACTTCTTCTCCCCTGACAATTGTTGAGACTATTTTGCAGTTTAACTCTTGTCCATTAAATGGAGTTAATTTGGAATATGATTTAAATGATTGTTGATCAATGACTGTTTGTTGATCGGGGTCAATCACCGTAAAATCAGCATCATACCCTACATTAATTTGCCCCTTACCTGGTATCGAAAATACTTCTGCTGGTTCAATAGCCATTAAGTGTGCAAATTCAATAGGAGATAATGTGCCATTCGCTACGGTATGATGGAACATTAAAGGTGTCATAATCTCAACCCCTGGTAAACCAGATGAAGCTAGAAAGATATTTTCATTGCCTTTTGTTTTATGTTCTTCACTCCACGGAGCATGGTCAGATGAAATTAAATTAATATTTCCTTCTTTTATGTGCTTCCATAGCCCTTCTACCTCATGCTTCTCTCTTAAAGGCGGGTTGTTTTTTGCAATCGGACCGAATTCTGCCAAATCATCTACATCCATCAGTAAATATGGATAGCAGGTTTCACATGTTACTTTTACACCCTGTGCTTGGAATAATTTGATCATGTCAATGGTTCTAGGATGACTAACGTGTACAATATGAAGCTTAACATCTGTCCAGTATGCGAATTCTAATAGCTTTAACACGGCACTTGTTTCTGTTACAGGAGGACGGGTTTCATTATGAGCCTTAGGATAAACCTTTCCTTCTCTTTGATATTGATCAATTAAATCTACAATAATTTCATCATTTTCAGAGTGAAAAGCTGCTCGAAGACCAGTCTCTTCTATTAATTTCATTGCTTTTAAAATCTCAGGGTCTGGTATTCTTGGAAAACGATACTCATCTGTTTCAAATGTGGACATTTTAAATGCAACAGCTCCAGCTTCTGCTAAAGGAATGATTTGATCTGTCCCACCTGTTTTAGAAATGGTTCCCCATAAACAAATATCAACAACAGCTTCCTTTTCTAATTGCTCCACTTTCTTTTTGAACTGTTCTACATTATTAATTGGATTTGGTAAATCATAAGGCATATCTAAGAATGTGGTAATTCCACCTGCTGCGGCAGAAGAACTAGTGGTAACAAAGCCCTCTTTCGGATTACTGAAGCAATGGACGTGGACATCGATCGTACCAGGAAAAACATAAGCATTTCCGAAATCTTTCACAGTTTCTGATGTGAAATCCCCATTTCCTTCGTGCACACTGACGATTTTCCCATCTTTTATTCCGATTTCACCTTTCATTACTTTATCTTTTAATACAATTTTTCCGCGAACGATAGAATCTACTTTATTCATAAGAAACACTCCTTTTAGATTTGACTTTCAATCTTCTTGGCTGCTAATTGTAATGCTTCAACGATTTCTTTCGTATCTTTTGCATTCATTCTTTCTCTTGGTCCCGCAATACTTAAGGATGACACCAGTTTCTTATCACTATCAAAGATTGGAACACCATAGGAAACGACTCCAAAATCAATCTCACTATCTGAAAAGGAATACCCTTTTTGACGAATGTCCTCTAAATCTTTCAACATATCATCAAGATTTAATATGGTGTGATCTGTATGTTTTTTTACGACTCCTTCCTCAAATAATTGTGTTATGAATGGAGGATCCATATAAGCTAGAAGTGCCTTGGAAGATGCTCCACCATAAATTGGGACAATATTTCCTTGTTCAGACGATACCTTGATTGGATGTCCTGATGGAACCGTAGCTAAACATACTGCTTGTAATTTCGAAGGAACCAATAATATCGAGGTTTCTCCGGTTGACCTTGTTAGCTCTCTCATCGCTTCTTGTGAAATGACCGGAAGATCTATATCCATTTTGACGATCTTCGCCATTTTCAAAAAAATGTAACCTAAGCTATACATTCCAGGAGAATATTCAATGAGATAGCCTTTTTCTTTTAATAGTCTCATATGTCTATAAACGGAACTTTGTGGTTGATGTAATCTTTCCGCAAGATCCGCTACAGATAATGATCTTGTTTCAAAATCAAACTGCTCTAAAATTTCTAATGTTTTTTCAGCACTCACTTAAGAACCTCCACTTACACATCATTCATTATCACTATTTGAAAATCAATTATCATATATTGATAATAACACCCATTAAACAATTTTAGCAAGCGCTTTCTTTTTCCATTTTTCAAAAAAAGAGAAAAAATGTACTCAGTATAAGATCAAATGAGTAAGCGCCTTGCTCATCGGCGTACGGATGAGTGAAATTTGAAGTTTAATTTCACCTTCGTAGTCTTCGACTGAGATAAAGGAAACCGTGCTGAGGTAGTTCTTCACGAGCTATTGAAAATTGCACTACCATTTTCACCGAGTAAAATTTGAAGTTTAATTTTACCAAGTGAAATTAGCTCTTCAAATTTCACCTGATGTTGACTTATCGTAGGGAAGAGACGGAGAAATCCGCTAGTCGATAGGTGCTATTGAAATTGTAGTGCAAATTTCACCTGAAGCTAGACGTAGACAATTTTTTCACAAAAGTTATCCACAGCGTTAAATTTTATAATTTCATAATCAATAAAAAAATCCATTAATCAAACTTCACGATTAATGGATTTTTAATTTTATACATTTAAATGACTAGAAGGATTTGGAGAAGTTCAATACTGCCTGAAGCATCGCCTGTGCCCCTTGGTACAAATCATCTTTCGTTGCCCATTCCTCTGGACAATGACTTCTTCCTTCCTTACAAGGAATAAAAATCATTCCAACAGGTGCAATCAGAGACATTTGATTAGCATCATGCCCTGCCCCACTAGGTAATTCGATAACCTTATCAGTCACAACCTTACATGATTCTTTTAGTAACGATTTAATGTTATCACCGATTATGATTGGCGCAGATTGTGAAATTGGCTCCACTGCTGTTTGCACCTTTCTTCTTGCTGCAATGGATTTCACATTAGCAAGGAAACCTTCTGCAACAGCTGCCATCACATTTTCCGAAATACTTCTAATTTCCACTCCAAATTCAACTTTTCCCGGTATCACATTGGAGGCATTAGGAAAATTATGAATCGTTCCTACGGTTCCAACTACAGGTTGTTCTAAGGCTACATTCGCTTCCTTCTCTAAAGCAAGAATCATTTCAGCAGCTGCTGTAAGCGAATCAACCCTCATGTCCATTGGAGTAGTTCCAGAATGATTCGGAAATCCTTCCACGGTAATTTTATAACGCTGAATGCCTACTATTCCTGTTACAACTCCTAGGCTAGCTTGCTTGTTTAAGAGAACAGGTCCTTGCTCAATATGCAACTCAAGATATAAGGCAATAGAACCTTCGTCTCTCCTACATCTTTCAATATTCTCTGGTTCCCCACCTGCAAATTTAATTGCTTCGGCTAAAGTTTGCCCATCTGAATTTTGATAAGTAAGCATCTCCTTACTAAGATTACCTGACCAGGCACGACTGCCAACTGTTGAGAGCCCGTATTCCGATGGTTCTTCAGCTGTAAAATCTACAATCTCAATAGTATGTTTGAGTTGTATATTCCGTTCTACTAGTGTTTGGACGACTTCTAATCCTGCCAAAACCCCTGCGATGCCATCAAATCTTCCCCCATCGGGTACTGTGTCGGTGTGTGATCCGATAACAATTGGGTGAAGATCCGGTTCTGTTCCTCTCCATCTACCAATAACATTAGATGCTTCGTCCACTTCTACTTCCAATCCAATTTCCTGCATTTTATTTCTTAACCATTCACGGCCTTCATTATATTTCGCAGTAAAGGATCGCCTTGTCCATGGTTGACCTTCTACTGTAATTTCCGCTAGATCATTAATGAAGCCCCATAATCTTTCCTTGTTTATCATTTCAATCCCCCACTTCATAGATTATTTTTTCAATAATGCTGACATTCTACTAGAAGCTTCCATGACTTTTTTCGCTAAATTTTCCATTGTCACCATCGTGAACTTTTGAGTGACTCCTAAAATACTAACGGATCCTATTACACTTCCCGCTTTCGAAAAAATAGGAGCAGCAACAGCACTAATGCCTAAATCTAGTTCACCATGGCTAATCGCAATACCGTCTTGTCTTATTTTTTCCAGCTCGTCTTTAAGTATTTCAGGGGAAATAACCGTGTGATCCGTGAATTTCTCTAAATTATTTCCATCTAGGATTTTATTTTTCATTGTTGAAGGTACAAAAGCTAAAACAACTTTCCCAGATGCAGCAGCATGCAGAGGAGAGAACCTCCCAATGATTTGTGTAACATGTACGGAGTCATTACTATCTATTTTATCTAGACACTCTACTTTGCCGTCTACTAGTACGGAGAGAGTTACCGTTTCATTACATTGCATAAATAATTGTTCTAGCTCTGGGCGTAATTTTCTCTGCAAGGATTCGTTTTGATCGAATCTATCTACAATCAAATTAAATTCTTCCACGCGCAAACCGTAGTTGCCATTATCCTCTTGATAAACAAATCCTCGATTTTTTAGTGTTTTTAATATTTTAAATAAGGTTGTTTTATTTATATTTAGCTCTTTAGATAATTCCCCAATTGGTATCGCTTTTTTTAAAAAGGAGAGATGTAATATTACTTGTAACCCTTTATCTAGTGTCAATAAAATATCTGTTTGCTCATTTTTCATTGTTCAACTTCCTTAACCTTCTTCATCATTAAATGTTGAGCATTATAACAAATACAATCATATTTGTTTTCAATCTTAACTACCAAATCATAGTCATATCCATAACAGTCCATAATCACATAATTCGGATGATGCTGTTCCAATGTCGCATTTATCTCGTCTAATACCTTTTCAGATTTTGGCTGAACCGCAACAAAATGTTTTTCCCCTAACACCTTGCTCCATTTCTCTTCAGCAGTTTGCAATTGTTCTTTTATTGGTACAAAAATAACAGTCTTATCTTCGCTTTTGATATTCTCTGCATTTTTCCTCAGCTCATTTATAGGGTAAATTATTTCGGCAAGTACAGATGAACAGCTAAACTCGCTCATGCATAATACAGCAATATTTTTCGTTGTATGATCATGTTTTTTTATAAGTTCCTTAACCTTTTCTTCGATGATTTCATGGTTTATATTCACTGTACCGTTTTTTAACACAACGTATAATTTTTCTGCGCCCTCTTCTTTTTCTAACAGCTCAATCTCCTCTGGAGAAAGTTCATCCAGCGCTCCGATTAAGTTAAAATCCCTTATTCCTTCTGAATGAAACGGTTTTAATAAATCTTCTCTGGGAGTTTGTCCTATTGTGATTAATGTAATCAAAACCTCTCCTCCTTTTCCGTTTCTATTATAGAAACGGACATTTCTATTATGATTCCAATGTTATATTACATAAATATCAATTGTCAATTTAATAAAAACATTATAAATACAACATCAATCCATTTTTATTTTTTTGAGAAAAGTATGTATATAACTTCCGCACTTGGAAACATATCACTGAGGTGATGTGACTTTAAAATACAAGATTATATGATAAACAGGAGACGATTGCCAACATTAAAAATTAAAGGCATTTTTGTGTGAGTTTTATATAAAGTAGAAATTTATATTTTTAAATAAATTCCTTAGAAACTTCTTAAAAAACTTCATTATTATCTCACATTTGGCTGATATAGTTCGTGATATGAATTCACTTAGAGAAAAAGTTTTGAGATATGAAGATAGTAAGAACTAGTTTTCTATGCTGGATTGTTTCCTAATACCTTTCCCCAGAGATTCATAATGAGTCCATCAGTTTAGCAAAGCAGGAACGGTAGCTATCAGTGGAACGAGTGAGGGTCATGAACTGGACAAGTTAAAGATCGAAACAAAGCAGTTTGGGATTAAGGGACGGAATGCAAAAAATATATTTATTAATGATAGTTCCATTCTGGTGAAGAAAAAGGAATTGGTATTGATATCTAATAAGGGCTGGTGGAAAAACATTATCAATTGAACGACAACAACAAATTTTAACAGGGTTAAAAAAGGAAGAGATATACGTTTGTTGAAGCGATTGAAACTATACATTTAAAAATGAGTGGGAATTGCAGTTGCCAAACAAAAAAATAAGGGGGCTAACAAGATGGAAGCTGTAAACGTTGAAAATATAACGAAAGACCAAAGTTTAATTTCTGATAAACGCAAAAAAGCATCTCTTTATCAATCGGTATGGAGATGGCATTTTTATGCGGGGATTTTTTTTGCGCCATTGATTATTTTTTTGTCAATAACGGGAGGAATCTACCTTTTTAAACCACAAATTGAATCCTATATGTATCATAACCTATATTATGTTCAACAAGGGCAGCAAAAAATTGCACCTACTGAACAAATAAATGATGTTAAAATGAATTACCCAAATGCAGAAATAACCAGCTTTAGACCTTCGTATGAAGCAAATAGATCGTCTGAAGTTGGTATTAACGACAATGGGGAAAGTGTGACGGTATTCGTAAATCCGTACAACGGAAAAATCATTGGAAAATTAAATGACAATGATCGTTTTATGGCTTCAGCTAGAGCCCTACATAGCGGTGAATTATGGGGCGGTACTTTGGGAAAACGTTTGGTGGAACTATGTGCTTGTTGGGCTATTATCTTAGTCATTACCGGTGTTTATCTATGGTGGCCGCGTAATAGAAAATCTCTCTTCGGAACATTGATACCCCGATTAAGAATGTCTAAAGGGAAACGTATGTTTTGGAAAGACTTACATGCAGTGACAGCTATTTGGTTATCTTTATTTATTTTGATTCAATTATTTTCAGGATTGATGTGGACGGATATTTGGGGAGGAGCGGCAAATCGGGTTGTTACTGCTACCGGTTCCGGTAGTCCAGTTGGAATCTATCCTTGGGAATCGTATGCATTCCCGAAATCTACTATTCAATCAAAAAATGTTGCAAATGTTCCGTGGGCAGCGGAGAATTTGCCAGTACCAAAGTCAGGTGAAAAAGGTGTAACACCAATTTCAGTTGAGAAAGTAATACAAATAGTAAAGAACAATAATGTTCATGCTGGTTATAATATTGCATTCCCAGAAGGTAAGACAGGAGTATATACAGTTTATCTAAACCCAGCAGAAGTATATCCTACTCTTATGCCTTGGGCTCAACAGACATTGCACATTGACCAATATAGCGGAGAAGTTTTAGCTAATCTCGGATGGAAAGATTATGGAACACTAGGAAAATTGATCACCATGAGTATAGCCTTTCATGAAGGTGATTTTGGCCTATTAAACCAGATTTTTATGCTTGGATTAGTTATTGGTATTATTATGATTGTTGTTAGTGGTGTTGTCATGTGGTGGAAACGAAGACCTAAAGGGAAATTAGGCTCTCCTGCATTGCCGAAGAACTTTAAGATGTTAAAAGGTGTGGCATTGATTGTCCTTATTCTTGGCATTTTCTTCCCTTTGGCGGGTCTTTCTCTTTTAGTGGTTTGGGCCCTAGATTATTTAGTTATTAAAAGAATCCCGAAACTAAAACAATGGATCGGATAGGTAATACTTTCTTCTCTGGAGGTGTGATACGTCACATGAATAAATTATTATCAACGTTTTTGGTAATTGCTACTATTTTAATATTATCAGCCTGTTCAGCAAATAGTAGTCAAGCAAATAAGGAAACTCCCAAGATGGTAAATGTCGAAATTATGATACCTGGAAAGATTTCTTCCCATAAAGCAAGTGTATTGAGTGTAAAGCTAACCCAGGGATCGGAGATTGTGGACGATGCAGATGTGGTAGAGTTTGAAATATGGAAGGCAAATAAAAATGAAGAAAGCAAAATGATTAAAGCCCATCACGAAAAAGGCGGAGTATATAGTATTAAGACAACCTTTAAAGAAGATGGACTTTATTACGTTCAAACCCACGTAACGGCTCGTGATCTACATGTGATGCCAAAGAAACCGTTTATCGTAGGAAAAGCTACGGAAGAGGAGCTAAATTCACTTAAAGAAGAATCTCAAAATCAAGAGCAAAGCCCAAATCATAGTCATCATCATCATTAATTCAATGTGAATCCGGTTTTCATTTGAAGACCGGATTTTTTATTAATATAGGAAATAATGTATGGAAATAAAAAAAAATACTAATGAAATTTTTCTTTATTTCATTATGTTTTTAACCTTTTGTGACATAGTTATCCCCCTGTTATTCACTTATGTACGTTTGGCGGATTCGCTAGACTTGGAAAATCCCGTCCTTCGTTGCTTCTGTCAACTATTTTACTTTTAAATAAAAAAAGGAAGAGACTAATCATGAACAATAAATTGGTCTCTTTTTTTAATGAAAAAAAGATGGATAAGTTTGTCGTACCGAAACTAGATTACAAATACAAAGCTGTCCGCCCACATGGACAAATCACCCATTTGTCCATGTGGGGTGCCTGACACCACACATGGACACCACTCCAAGACAACTCTCCAAAATATTTGTAGTGACCTCTTTTTAAATTTGTCATTCACTACATATGTATAAGATAGGAAATGTTAAGGAGTGGAACCTGAGATGAGCGTAGAATTTTCAGGAAGAACAAGGAAGAAAATATTGGAGTCCATGTCACATAAGCAATATGACTTATTGATTATCGGCGGCGGCATTACCGGTGCGGGGATTGCCTTGGATGCCGTTACGCGTGGTTTGAAGGTGGCACTGGTGGAAATGCAGGATTTTGCCGGAGGGACCTCGAGCCGTTCAACTAAGCTAGTTCATGGCGGGCTCCGCTATTTAAAGCAATTCGAAATCAAAGTTGTGTCCGAAGTGGGGAAAGAAAGGGCGATTGTATATCAAAACGGGCCACATGTGACAACGCCGGAGTGGATGCTGTTGCCGATTCATAAGGGCGGAACTTTCGGGAGAATTACCACTTCCATCGGCCTTCGTGTATATGATTTTTTGGCAAGGGTAAAAAAAGAAGAAAGACGGAAAATGCTTGGGGTCGCTGATACGCTTCGGAAAGAGCCATTACTAATGAAAGATGGTTTAAAAGGCGGCGGATATTATGTGGAATATCGGACAGATGATGCCCGCTTGACCATTGAAGTGATAAAAGCTGCTGTAGAAGCTGGTGCTGATATTGTCAACTACACAAAGGCGGAGTCGTTTTTATATGATTCTTTTAAAAAAACCAATGGAATGATCGTGAAGGATACCCTGTCTAATCAAACAAATAACATTTTCGCCAAAAGGATCGTCAATGCAGCTGGCCCATGGGTCGATGAGGTTCTCAAAAAGGATTTTTCCAAAAATAATAAGCAGCTACGCTTAACAAAAGGGGTACATATTGTTATCGACCAGAGCATTTTCCCTTTGCAGCAATCGATATATTTCGATACACCTGATAATCGAATGATATTTGCGATTCCACGTGATGGAAAGACATATGTTGGCACAACCGATACCTTCTATGATCAGGATATTCAGCATCCGAGGGTGACTGTAGAAGACCGAAAATATTTAATTAATGCCATCCACTATATGTTTCCTAGTGTCAGCATTTCCGAAAATGATGTGGAGTCCAGCTGGGCAGGTGTCCGACCACTTATTTATGAGGAAGGCAAGGACCCTTCCGATATTTCCAGGAAGGATGAGATTTGGGTAGCGGAGAGCGGACTCATTACAATTGCCGGTGGAAAATTAACAGGCTATCGAAAAATGGCGGAGAATGTCGTCAACCTTATTATGAAACAGCTGGCTAAATCGGAAGGGATGACTTTTCAATCTTGTCAAACCGACAATCACCCTATATCAGGCGGCAATTTCAATCAGCTTGATGATTTTATTGATAAAAAAGCAAAGAAAGCTGTTCTTTACCATTTAACCGAAGATGAAGGCAGAAAGCTTGCTCCTAAATACGGAAGCAATGTTGATCATTTATTCGAATATGCCAAAAGTATGGACCAACTATTGCCACCATTTGTATACGCTCAACTTATTTATTGCATTGAACACGAAATGGTCGTGAAACCAGTGGATTTTTTCATTAGAAGGACGGGCAGCCTTTATTTTGATATCAAGTGGGTTCAGCAATGGAAGGACCACGTAGTCGAGGAAATGAAGGAAATCATGGATTGGACCATCGAAGAAACACAACAGTTGAAAAAGGAATTGGAACAGGAATTAAAAAATGCGGACACTCCGGAAAGTTGTTAGAATATTTAACAAATAGAGCGTAAAAAGCGGACTGTCCTTAATAATTGGCTCGCTTTTTTACGTGTAGGTGATTTGCCCAGCACTCACATAAATTATTTTCTTTTCTTAAAACCATTCCACATTTGAACTGCACGGAAATTTATTTGAATTGCACAAAATTATCCTTGAACTGCACGAAATTTTATTTGAACTGCAGGAAAATGCCCGTGAACTGCACGAAATGGGTATTTATACCTATTTTCGCAGAAGTTGTTCTAGTTGATAGACTCTTGCTTTTCCATTTCCAAAGCTCGGTAAATTCATCGACTTGATAATATTTGTCGCTATCATTCTGGACGGAAGCTGAAGAAAGTGTTGAAGCTCCGGTTTTGTAATAGTTGTGCTGATTAGAAGGGCATAGTCTTTTAGTGCATTTATGTGTTCAGTTTTGGAAGTAACTTGACATGCTGAACACACCCATTTCCCATGAACCCTTTTCATCGGAAGCGCCGAACAACTATTACAATAGACACCCGTTAAAATTTCGCTTTTGGAGATAGTAAAATTTTTGAGAGCATCATAGTCTTCTGGAGTGTGTTTTTTTAAAAGAAGCTTGGACAGTTTGGCCAACTTTTTTTTCGTTAAGTATTCACGTTTATGCAATTTCTCCAATTCCTGTATCTCGAATATAAAATTAGCGGCTTTCATTACTTTTGGATACCTTTGAAAATTTCCAATTGATTTGATTATGGTGGAAGGATTACTGATAATGACATGGGGAATGATTGGGATGCTCGGGAATTTGTTTTGCTGTAGCCATTCATTTAACTGCAGTTGATGTCTTTTTGCTTGGGTTATCGGATCTTGATATCCCTTTTCTTTGTCATTATTTTGTTGGATGAGTTGGTGGAATCGAGAATCGAATGTAATAATCCCACTAAAGTATTTTATTTCGGAAATTACAATGAAAAAAGGGCTTGTGATTAATGTGTCTATTTGGAAATGGTGATTGCGGCTGCTCAGTAACCTTAAACCATGAAAAATAAAGTATTTTTTATCATCTAAAAAACTTAAATGATAGTCAAATGACTGCTCCCCATAATAGCCACTTCTCCTTTTGTTCAATTCTTCTAAGATTATTTCCTTTTTGTGGTGCGCTTTAGCTGTTCTTAGGTACAAAGCCTCCAATTTTTGAATTTTAATCGGGATATCCCGCTTTTTTACAATCATTTATCCAACTCCTTTCGTGTTATATCGTCCAATTTCTACTAAAATTTTGAAATTCCTGCTTGAACTGCACGATTTTTTTGTTAACTGCATGTTTTGTGATCGCATTTGCACAAAATATAAAAGGAACTGCACGAAATGTATTACCAACTGCACGGATTGGGTATTTAGACCTAAAAACCTAGCAACTTGCTCCAATCAAATGAATTGCATGTCTTACTCCCCTATTTTCCCCAAAAAATTGCCTTCACAATTCAACGACTACCCATTTTTAAAATCCGAAACGCATAAAATACGACCACTTGGACACATTATCATCGAGGTGATGTGAATGAAAAAGGCTACGATACTATTCCTTTTTATTTTTCTAATTGGTAACTCTTCATTTGTAATGGCGGAAAAGGTTGATCTTCGCAAAATAACCGAAATTCAGGCTACAAACCCAAGTGTTTTTATCAAACTAGTGACACCTACTGTGACGGATGTGGTAAAAAAGGAATATGGTGAAAAAGCAACCTGGACACCAGATCAGATTACGAAGCTATCGATCCATAATGACCACACCGTGAAACCAACTAAGCGCTGGTATGTGGTAAAAATGAAAATTTTTGTCCCATCCCCTGATACTGGTAAAAAACATGCCGACTTGGTCATTTTAAAAATTGAAACAAAAGCCGATTTAGTGAAAGTGACGCCAAATGAAGAGGTTAGTGACGCTACTGTAAAATTATTGGAATATGTTCATGATTTTAAATAACAATTTTTTCTCCAAAAGGGAAATGGCGGGACGCAGCATGTCGCATGCGTGAAAAATATGTTGGTCAACCTGTTTTTGCGAAAGAGGAGCAGGTCGGCCAACTGTTACTTACTGGCTACTCAAGCAATCGCTCATAATGTTAGTAGTCTTTTGTTGCAGGCTCTGATAAATATTAATGTTGGCGCTTAAACTGCCTTATGTGTAAACGTTCACTTGTGAATAAAAAAGCTGAAAAATCAACATCAATCATTAACATAACCTTACCTCTCCAAAGTTACATTCCCCGACATAATCAGACAACTTTTAACAAAATTTCACAATAAAGTTACTCTGCGTTACTTGAAAGCTTCCTATTTTGATAGTAAAATAGTTTTATGCTTATAATAGTATAGGTCTATTTATTTTGTGCCTATAAGGGTAATGGAGGGTCAAATGGGAAGAGCAGAAAATAAGAGTGGAAAAAAGAAAAAGAAACTTAAAATTATTGGATATAGTATTTTGGCGATTGTTGTTATTCTTTTAGCAGTAGGTGGGTATATGTATTACCAATTACAGCCTGCTAATCATTTCAATAAGGTTCCTGTTGTGGGCGGTGCGGACAATGGAACTAAGCAAAGTAATGCAGCTTTCAATGTATTATTGCTCGGTACGGATGCACGAAAAGGCGAGAAGGCAGCTCGAACGGATTCGATCATGCTTGTTCATTTGGATCTAAAGAAGAAACAATATCATGCTGTAAGTATTCCTCGTGATACGAGAGTTCACTTAGATGGCTATGGATATACGAAAATTACAAGCGTGCAATATATTATTCAGGCAACTAAAGGAACACAAGAAGGCGTAGAAGCTGCTGTTAAAGCAGTTAGTGAGTTAACTGGGGTTCCTATCAATTATTATCTTGAAACCAATTATTGGGGTTTTCAATCCATGGTTAATGCAGTTGGGGAAGTTAATGTAAATGTACCTTTTGATGTAAAATTAACACATCCATGGAATAAAAAGAACAAAGGTTATGTTTTCACTGCTGGAACCCATTCATTGAACGGTGAAATGGTAAGTGAACTTGTTCATGAACGTTATTCATTAAAAAATGGAGACTACGGTAGACAGCAATTGCAACAAGCAGCATTAGTGGGAATTGTAAAATCTGCTTTAAGTCCAAGCAATATTTCCAATTTACCATCACTATCAAGTTCTGTTTCAGACTTTTTAATTGCAACGAATATGACAAAATCAGATATAGCAAGTTTAGGTTTAGCTATGAAGAATCTTAATGTTAACGATATGCAATATCATCAGATTCACGGCGAAGGCAAGAAAATGTACAATGATATTTTAAAAGCAAATGATTCTGAGATTGTGCTTGATCCACAAGAAATTAAAGAAGTTGCTAAGTACTTTAAATAAGAAAAAAGGTCACCACTCCTCTAGAATGGTGACCTTTTTTTGCTTCAAATTAATATGTGATAGCCATTTTATTTTGATTTCCCCATATTCTATTAAACTTATTTTTGCTGATTTTAACTTTCATTTGACCAGTCCAGCAATCATTATAATAGAAATTGTCTTTGTCAAATCCGGTTAGAACTAGTGCGTGAACTTTGAATCCGTGCATTGGGGAAACCCAAACGACAACTGGTTTGTTATTTAACAATTGTTTTTCTAACTTTTTATCCCCTACCCCAGTTAAATTTTTAGCACTTCCAGCATATTCCGTGACTAAATCCGTTAAAGCTGACGGGTAAATGGTCCAACCAGAATCCGAATACGGGTCACCGACATACCCTACATTTGGATCAAATGCATTTCTCGGCATTTCATCAGCCAATGTTGTCTTGTCTATGTCTACTCCTTTATATTCTAAAAGCATGGTTACTGCGGTTATTTCACATCCAGTCGGCAGCTCCGGCAATTGACTTATTAGAGGAACATCTAATTGTACTCTAAAATTATTATTAGTTTCTTCATCTACAGTTAACGGCCTAGGATAAAACGGATTCACTATGTGCTTAGGAGTATTTTTTTTCACCTCAGCAGCGGTAGGACCAGCTACTCCTAATTTAGTATTATACATATTGATGCCACATCCCATAAGCAAAAACGTAGAAAATATGGAAAGAGAAATCAAACTCGCCGCTAATTTCCCCATATTTCTGGTACGCTGCTTATTGACCTGTTGCTCCATACATACTCTCCCCCTTTGGTGGTTGACACCATTTTTATTTATTAGATTATGAAAATAGGAAAATGGTTTCATTATTTTTATAATAATGTTATTTTTCTGGAAAATACGCGTGATTTTCCTAGTAGGAAGTATTATGGAGATGGTAGTGGGATAATGAAGAGTCTATGAGCAGGTTTTTCGTGATGTTTTTGTTTTAATAGAGCTTGTGATTGATATTTTATTGAAATTCTACGATTTTGCTTTTTGTTGAGGTAAAATTTGTTTGGCGGGACTTTTTACCCAATTCGTGCGGTAGAGGTATTGGTTCGTGCAGGACCATCCTAATTTTGGTCAAGGTTACGGTTGGATTTTCGGGAGGTTTATCCGGCGGTTCGTTCAGTTAAACCATTTTTGTTGATACCAATTTGTTAGGTTCATCCACAATTCGTGTAGATGAACCAAATGCGTGCAGGTTCATTAAATGTTTGATTGTTTACTTGATTGGGAATCAATAGAACCGTCCCCATGTTTCGTGGGACTTTTTACCCAATTCGGTCGATTCAAGCCTTGTTTCGGTCGGTTTATCCTAAATTTCGGGCGGTTTAATCATCATTTCGGGCGGATCATCCAACGTTTCGGGCGGTTGAACCTTTCACATGTTTGTTTCCCCCATGTTTTGGGTAGTTGAACCATCAATTTATGCGTTTTTCCTAAGTTTCGTTCTGTTCACCTAACTTTTCGTGTAGCGAATCATCGTTTCGGGCGGATTATCTAAAGTTTCGAACTGTTGAACCAGATCAGTGCAGTTTCATCAGTCATAATTTGAAACACGAGAACCGTCCCCTTGTTTTCCCTTGTTTTCTTAATATATTCCGAATCAAATGCACATATGGAACGTCTAATATAAAAAGGGGGGAATTTCCATGCGGAAAATAGGGTTCGTTCTGTTAGTATTACTAACATTATCCGGATGCTCTTCATCAACTCATATCTCTATAGATTGGGTGGATTTCATTAAATGGGATGGTAAGAAGTATGATGGAATTGGTACAGTAGCTTTAGCCGATGAAAAATATATAGGAAAAAAGATCGGCGAGGTAAGATTTAAAGTAGCAGATAATGTTGATGATCCAAATTATAAAACGAAAGACGGGGACGCTGCTTATCACGAAAAAGGAACTGCGATTTATGCTATTAAAGGGAAGCCACAGCTCTTGGCAGTAAAGGCGGCAGGTGCGGTTCATGGATTTCGTGTGTACTCTGTGCAAACGGATGATGAGTCTGGTTGGAATTTCAAAGATATGCCTTTAAGTAAAGTAAACCGTATTGAAATTTATAAAGACCATAATGCGGAAAAATTAGAACGTATTAGAGAAATAAAGAACAGCAAGAAAATTCAGCAGTTCCTTACTATTTTAAAAAATGGCAACACACAGCCAGATTATAATCCCAATACCGCAAATGGAGATCCTATTTACTATGAAATGGTTTTCTACACGGATGAACCCATTGCTTATAAGTTTTGGCTCCAATTTGATGGGGTACACTATTTCTGGGGTCCATGGGATACAGCCGTTCTATCCAATGAAATAGAAAAGTTTATTATCGATTAGCTTTGAACTCCCTCTTATTAGACATGATAGAAGAGGGAGTCTTCTTTCGGAAAAGATGAAAACTTGTCCTACCTTAAGATGCAAGATATAAAAGACGTACTTTTATTCTAGAAATTTAAAAGTTACATTACCTTTATTGATGTTGAAATGCTGTCTAAACCCTATTCTCATTCATCCAAGCAACGCCATAATCTACTATTTTTCTCATTGGAATTAGATAACACTTTGCATCCCCAAATTCCCCCTCTACCACATCGTTTGTAAGATGGTATAATATTCTAAATATTAATGTTCCAATTTATGCAAACATGAAGATGAAAATGATGATTAGAAAATCTAGTATTAAATCTATCAATAATGGAGCTATTTTTTTTCTAATTATTTAATAATAATAGTCCCAATCAATGCTATAAAAAATACAAGTATTCTTCGAGTTAACTTACCAAGCGGCGAATATTTAGATAATCCTGGTAATATTTATGATAAAAGGGAACAAGGTATTGCTAACTCTATCTCCATTGGAGTCTACAAAAAATTGTAAGTATCCTTTTGTATCTGTGGATTTCCGAATATTGAAAATTCACCCTTCGACAAAAGGTACAAATTTGTTGAAGAATAAATATCTTGTAGCAATAGTTCATTTAGACAAAGGGGGAAAGTAAATGAGAAGGTATTTAAGTTTAATAGCAGTCTGTATAATGTTGCTTGTTGGTTGTACCAATTCAAATAATATTTCTAAAAACTATACTCCAACTAAAAATGATATTGTGAATAGAAATAATGGCGATATTGAAAACGAAACTAGATTAAAAGAATTTATCAAACGTACAGAAGCTGGCCAAAAGGATAGTATTCGTGTGGTTGCTTACACAAAAGAAGGGGACCCGATACTAACTGATTTAACATTTAACGGGGAGCAGCTAAAAGTTACAAGAGATAATACTAGGGATAACTACGGGAAGGGAGAAATTAAAACAATTAGATGTGAGAAAATCTTAGTTGAAGGAAGAAAATACTCTATAATTGGTTGCAAAGGTTACAATTCTCCATATTACTTGGCAGAAGGTCATTAAGTGATAATAGATTGAATCACCTTCTCTTGTTTCTTTAGGTATTCATGGGAACGATAGAACCGTCCCCATGTTTCTATTTCTAAGACGATAATTCTGGCAACGTTCGAACCTACTTAACCTTCACAGAAAGTACCCGACTCTTATTCTTCGCAGAATCGACCGCATATATCTTTAAAGTATGCCCTTTCTTTAAGTGTTTCCCTTTTAATGAAAGAGCCACTTGTCCCTTGTTAATTGTCTTTGACTTGTTGATATATTGATTATCATAATACACATAGACAATAGAGCTTTTTTCAGCATTACCGGTAATGGTCTTTGTTTTCGTTGTAACGTTTTGGATCACCGGAATGCTTGGAGGTGTTTTATCCACAACTGTTACTGTTTTTTGACTTTGATTTCCCGCTGAATCAATTGCAAGAACGGTTATCTTCGTACCCGCTTTTTGGCTATGAATATTTATTTTAAAGTTTCCTATGGAAGATGCCTTTGTTTTCCCGATGATATCCTTTCCAACTTTCGCATAAACATCCACATTTGCTGAAGTTTTTCCTTCAATTATTTTGGAGGAATCGCCAATTTCATGGACAGTTGGAATATCTGGATTAATAAGATCGTCTACGGTTATGGATTTTGTTGTCACATTACCAGCAAGATCTTCCACTTTAAACTTATAGGTGCCATTTTTAATGACTGTATAGCTGCAGGAGGAAGAATTCACTATCTTTCCATCTGGCATTGTAATCAATTTTATTCCCGAATCATCATCCTCGGCTAATACCGTTAACGTTACAGTGTTATTGATTGGCTTTGGGTAACTACTAGAAACCTTAGGTGGTGTTTTATCAATATTCATAATCGAAATGGTTTTCGTTTGAATGTTATGGTTTATATCTTCAACTGTAAAAATGTATCCACCATTTTCATTGATCAAAAAGGTTGCCTTTGATCCATTAACGCTTGATCCATCCGGCAATGTAATCCTTCTAATCGCATAGTTATCTGTTGCTGTGATAGTGGCGATTACATCATGATTCGTATAAGCAGTATTGCTTAACTTAATCGAAATGGAAGGTGGTTCTTGATCAGCCGCATCTCTTATTTTTTCTAGATAAACTTTATCATCCTTATCCTTATAGATGGCAATTAGCCCATTTTGATACAAAAGAGTTTGCACCTTCAGATTTTGCATAAAAGTCCGAAGATATTGGTTAGAATTGTATTTATATATTTCAATCCCAGTATTTGTATTCGCCGCATAAGTTAATTGGTTAGCCAAGTCAAATGCATAATCATTGTATTTTTTATATAAATTAACATTAAGTATCGTATCCCCAGAACTGATCGGTGAAAGATCCATTACTAAGCCATTATTATTATACATGTGCAGCCCATCCGGCGTAATTCGCGCAAACGGACTTAGATTGTAGTCCCACGAAATATTGGTTCTATCGGAATCTTCGAATTGATGGCCTTTTATTTCAAATGTCGAAAGAACTACTGGTGTGCCCGTTGTATCATATGAATATAGTTTTTCTGCACTTGAATTATATGTAATATAAGACTTACTATAAATCAAATAATTCTTTTTCTGCGGGATGACCCTCCTATCCTTTAAGGAATAAACCGATAAATGGCCCCACTGTCCTGATCCGGGAGATATATACATATAACCATCTGGATCAAAAGCCAAATCAAATGGATCGGTATCTATATCAATCATTTGTATGGTAGAAAAATCTTTTAGATCAACCTCCGCAACTACACCGGAATAAGGTCCAGAATTATATCTATTATGGCTCTCTTTAACTTGTGTCACATATAACTTATTTTTATAAATCTCTAGTCTTTCAGCTGCATATGGCAAAATCAATTTTTTAGTTACACCCGTCTCATAATTGACGGAATAAATAGTTTTACTACCAAGCTTGGTCATATATACCACTGGCTTATTGGGATCCAAAGCCGTATCGCTTGGTACAAATCCGATTTCAACCGGGTTAGACTCCGCATATACTTTTCCATGCTTAAATGAAGAAAAGATTCCAGAGCTCAAACTCAGTATCAATACTAAAGAAAAAATAAATGCTTTTTTCAATACTCTTCCCCCTTAAAAAAATCTCCAGAACACGGAAATAATCTCTATAATTAATATTTTATACGTTTGAACTAGATTAATATATCATTTTACTGGATTGGATTATATTTATTTTTTAGGTAAATGCACCAAAAAATCAGTTTGCAAATAGATATGTAAATGTGGGAAGTGAATTACAATATTTCATCTGTATGATCGGATTCCATCAGACGCTTATGTTAAAAATTATTAATGGAATACATTAAGCTTTAAAATGGTGCTAAACAAGATAAAAGCCATCAATTTGAATACTTATATCTTGTATAATTCCTATTTAAGCGAATAAGACGTTCGGTGTGATTTTTTACCTATTTCGTGCAGTTTGTACTTTGTTTCGTGCAGTTTATCTAATTTTCTGTACAGATTGAACCGCCGTTTCGTGCGGTTCATTTAATATTTCGTGCAGATGAAACGGATTTACGCAGGTTCATCCACCGGCTGCTTGTTTCCTTGTTTTGAAACCGTAGAACCGTCCCTCCGTTTCATTTCCCTTTTTCTTTATGCCAAATAGAAATCGTAATACGTTGATTCGTTTGATGACGAAATGATAGCAAAGCATGATAATGATAAAGGCGACTGGAACAAGGAAAATTAGCTTAATCGGTACTGGCCAAGATAAGTCACGGATGAAAAAACCAAGCAACAAAATAACCGGTTGATGTAAAATATAAAATGGCATGGAAGCCTCACTTCCGTACTTCAAAAATCGATTCGTATTTGATAAGTATTTGTCTGCTAAATAAAAGATACATAATATCCAACTCCAGCAATTAATGATACGAATTGCATAGAATATATAATCCTGAACAGAGTCTTGTTGCGGCATTCCTTTTAAATACCAAGAGATAAAAACCAAAGAGGTTAAAAGTGCCAAACTAAAGTGTATTTTAATGGTTGATTTAATAACCGTTTTAAAGGATACACTGGAAAAAAAGTAATAACCATACAGAAAGATAATGAAATAAAATACGATATCCCATCCACCTAAGTTAACTGTCTTTATAATTCCAGATGCAAAGAGAATAATGGGAAGTAGAAACAGGTGGAGAATTCCAAATTTATTCCTTCCAGATACCTTTCTAAATAGCGGCAATGCAATAATAGAGAAGACTATTAGTACAAGTAAATACCATAAATGCAAACCGAAGAATGCGAAATTTCCTGTACCTCCAATATCCAAGTACACACCATCAAAAAAATGAGGAAAAAAGCTAAAAAATGAACCGTGAAACTGGTGGTGAGATACACGTTCCATATAGACTTGCGGTGGCGTTAGGACAAACACCCCAAATACAAGCGGTACAAATAACCGAATCATTCGCTCCTTAAGAAACTCAGTATTTTTCCTTTTTTTCAAGGCATAAGAAACACCTATCCCTGATACTGCAAAAAATATCGGCATCATCCATGCGCCAACAAATAAAGAGAAAGCTAAAATCCCACTAGCATTTAACACATTATTTTTCACATGCCATGGAAATGGATTAAAAAACATGGAGCAATGGTAAAGAAATACTCCAAGGGTAGCTAACACACGAATCCAATCTAAATCATATTGCCTTCTTAATGAAACATTGTCCATATCCCTCTATCACCTTTCGAAAATTCGAACTATTAAATATACTTTCACTATCAAATAATACTCTATTAATTTTAAAAAGGGAATATTCCTTCAATGTTCATACATCGCTATGATTTGACTATATGTGTATGCAAAAAAAAATAGAGCCTTAGGCTCAAAGATCAACATTCCTATGTATTTTTCCACATGTTATGCATGTATGTGTGTAATAGCTGTACCTATGTTTTCGACGCAAAAAGCAGATAATGGATTTAAACTTCAAATTGAACAACCCCTCAATAATTGAATAAATCCGGCAGTCCAGCCATCATAGGGTTCCCTTAGACCTGAGACTTTGCGTCCCTACTTTTCAATAGGTTTGCCTTTATCAGAATTTTTTTATTTTGTTATAAAATTGTATCATTTCTAACAAAAAGCATAAAGCATAAGATTTCTTCATTTTACGACATAATTAGAATCAATTGAGACATGTTCAAAAATTCTTTGAGTGCCAGGCACCCAAAGACTTGCACCCAGATTTTAGCATCAACATTACCATCCAGTGGTCAGCAATTTGATAATCATAGGACCTAGGATAACAATAAACAAGGATGGAAAGATGAATATTACCATTGGAAATAACATTTTAACCGGAGCCTTCATTGCCTGTTCTCTAGCAGCTTCCCTCCTTTGTTCACGAATTCTAGTTGTTAAATTTTTGAGTACCTTTGCCATTCCCACTCCTAAATGGTCAGCCTGAATGAGAGAAGCCAAGACACTTTGTAGGGGTTCTGAAGGAACTCTTCTACGCAATTCGTAAAAAGCTTCACGCCTTGTCTTTCCTAGTTTCATATCTTCCAATGTAATGAGAAATTCTTCCGATAACGGGCCTTTTCCCTTGTGGCACACCGTTGTGATTGCCGCATCCAGACTGTTACCGGCTTCAATAAGTAGATTGACGGTGTCAAAAAAGTCGGGCATATCCACATTGATTTGTTTAATGCGCTTGCTCTTTTTTTTACTTAAAAAGAAGAGTGGATACCGGTAGCCAAGAAAGCAAATTGCAAATGCCAGCAACACAAGCATACTTTTCTCATCCACCATTGGAGAAAGGAGAAGTATCGTAAATAGAAATCCTCCTATACTTAGCAATAGTTGAAATAGCCGAAAATCAGCACTAGAAAACTTAGAAGAGAAGCCTGCTTCGCGAATGAGTAACTCCAGTTTTTTACGTTTGGTGGAAGAAGTTTTTTTATTTATTAATTCCGTTCCATTCAGCCAATAAGTTTGTAGTACCGTTGACCGCTTTCGTTGCTTTTTTTTAAACAAAGGTTCTTTCTCAATCCCTTGAGTTTCTTTCAGAGTAAAGTAACTATCAACCTTCTTTTGAAAGGAAATGCTCCTGCCGAAAAGGAAAAATAATATTCCAGCGGATAAACACATGAAAAAAATTACAGAAAAAATAATAAAAATGATGGATAACATGTTTTACACCTCTATTTTGATAATCTTTTGAATCAACACCCAGCCAAACATGACTGACAGAACAGAAAAAATCATCAACATGATCCCTAGTGGATGATGAAACATTGGTGCAAAATAATCGTGATTTATGAAGTAGAGATATCCCCCAATTCCTATCGGTAGAAAGGTAATGACCAAAGAGGATAATTTTCCTTGTGCTGTTAATGTCTTTAGCTCTCCAAGAATACTGACTCTTCCCCGAATCGTATCTTCCAGTGTTTCTAACAGCTCAGACAAGTTACCGCCGCTTTTTCTTTGAGCCATAATGGCTTGTAGCGCAACCTCCAGTTCCTTATTAGGTAAACGTAGTATAAGATCCTCAAATACCTTTTCCATCTGTATTCCTAAACCTACTTCCCGAACGACACGTTCGAATTCCGGCCCTATAGGATCAGGCATTTCCTTTCCTACTAGTTGCATTGCTTGTAAAAAACTAAACCCTGACCGCATTGAATTAGACATCATGCCAAGAGTATCAATAATTTGCTGTGGGAGATTATTTAACCTTTTTTTACGTTTATATGAAAGATAAAAAGTAGGTATCACAAAACCGACAATAGCAAAAGGTAAAATCAAGTACCATGAAAATCGAAAAAGAATGACTATCAACACTAGTGCTAGTAAACTGATGAAACGGTAAGTCAAATACTCTTCCGGTTGCATGGATGTACCTGCCTGAACTAGTAAAGTTTTTGTGTTTTCACTATAACGGAATCCTTTGAAAAGATTGGAAACATTTGATACGATGAATTCCTTTTTCTTTTTTTGGGCTTCTTCTGTTATTTTTTCTGGAGCAGGAATGAACTCTTCCATTCTACGAATCGTCCGTTTTTTCTTTCCAAACTTAGATAAAAAAAGGAAGCATATTAAACATGTGAGGGAAAAGAAAAAAAATACCAATATCCATTTCGTCATGTTACCATCCTCCGTTCACCCATGCAGCGGGAAGGTTAAAACCATTCAATTCAAATTGATCCATGAATTTAGGACGAAAACCAGTTGCATGAAACACACCTTCAATTTTCCCATCCACATTTTTACCTTTTTCGTTAAAAACAAATAAATCCTGTAGAACAATCGTATCACCTTCCATTCCAAGAACTTCGGTGATATGCGTTATTTTCCTTGTTCCGTCTTTTAAGCGCTTTTGTTGAACGATCAAATCAAAAGCATGGGAAATTTGTTCACGAATAGCACGAACCGGTAAGTCAAAGCCTGCCATTAATACCATTGTTTCAATTCTAGCTAACATATCTCGCGGTGAATTAGCATGGCCAGTACTTAAGCTTCCACTATGACCTGTATTCATAGCTTGTAACATATCAAGTGCCTCTGCCCCGCGAACTTCTCCCACTACAATCCGGTCAGGTCGCATCCTTAGTGCATTTCGGAGTAAATCTCTTATAGTGATTTCACCTTTCCCCTCTACATTAGGGGGACGTGATTCCAATGAGACAATATGTTCTTGCGTTAGCTTCAATTCTGCTGCATCTTCAATGGTAATAATTCGTTCATTTGCAGGAATAAACGACGATAATACGTTTAACGAGGAAGTCTTTCCCGAACCGGTGCCGCCGCTTATAAAAATATTTAAGCGTGAACGAACACATATTTCTAAAAACTCCGCCATTTCTGCATTTAACGTCCCAAATTGAATCAAATCAGAGACAGTGAATGGACTTTCTGAAAACTTTCTGATCGTAACTGCAGCTCCTTTAAGAGACAATGGTGGGATAATGGCATTTACTCGTGACCCGTCTGGTAATCGTGCATCTACCATCGGGGAACTCTCATCCACCCTTCTCCCAATAGGAGCAACAATTTTTTCAATGATACGTCCTACATGCTGATTGTCCCTGAAGGTAATATCGCTTTTTACAATTTTCCCATTACGTTCAAAATACACATCGAACGGTCCGTTTACCATTACTTCGGAAACAGATGGATCCTTTAATAGTGGTGTAATCGGTCCGTATCCTAACAATTCATACTCAACAGTTTCAAGTAAATACATTTTCTCTTCAAATGTTAGCCTGCTACTCTCTTGATTGAGATACTCTTCTCCCAGTTCTTTTATTTTTTGTTTTTCTTCCTTTTCATCCATACTAGGACTCTTCTTGATTTCTTCTATTAAATAGATGTGCAGTTTTCCTTGCAAATCCTTCATCTCTTTTGTGCGGAAAGCCTTTATAAATTTTCCTTCTTGTGAAGGAAAATCTATCCTCTCATCTTCAATGATTCGATTAAAGAGTGCCATTTCGTGTAATCCCTACTTTCGAATAATTAAGAAAAGCGCAAGCGACGCAGCTCTAGCGTACGGATTTCGTAGTCTTCGACTGAGATAAAGGAAACCGTGCTCGGTAGTTCACGAGCTATTGAAAATTGAACTACCATTTTCACCTGATGTTGACTTATCGTAGGGAGGAGACGTAGAAATCCGCTAGCCGATAGGCGCTGTAGCTAGACAAGGTTAAACTTGTCAAATTATTTAAGTGATAATAGACTTATATTTTTTTATACTTTAAAAACCAACGCTTTTTTGTCCCCTTGGTCCCATCATTTGATCGAGTGGTGGTTTTAAAAGTTGTTTTGATAAGGAAAAAATAGCCTTTGAAATTGGTGTTCGCGAACGTGAAAGAACAAATGGTATTCCTTGATTCACAGAAGATGAAACTAATGATTCATGATTAGGTATGCATTCGATAATGGGTAACTCCATAATATTTTCAATTTTTTTCCCCTCAATTTTTTTGTTCTTTGCATCGCGAGTTAAAATTAATTTCACTTTTTTACTTAACTGAAAGGTTTCTATCGTTTCGATAAAAAGTCTGCTACTTCTTAATACAGGTAAATCACTAGTAACTAGTAAAAGAAGCTCATCCGATTCTTGCAAGCAGCGTAAATGAATTTCAGACAAGTTTGCCGGTGTATCAATTAAAACGAAATCGAATCTTTTTTTTAATTCATTTATGGCCTCTTTCACATGTTCTTCTTTAATCATTTCAAAAAACTCTGGACGTTGAGGTGCTGCCAAAATGGATACTCCACTTGAATGTTGAACTAAATATTTTTCGATTGAGTCTTGATTGCGTTCAAAGCCCTCTTTTATCCATTCATAGATGGACACCTTCGGTTTACAATCATAGTACATAGCAACATCTCCAAATTGTAGATTGGCGTCCATAATCGCCACTTTTTTCCCTTGTTTTGAAAATGCCGTTGCCAAATTAACTGCTGTAACCGTTCTGCCAATGCCTCCTTTTGGACTACAAACTGAAATGACTCTACTATTTCTTGGAATCTTAAAGTTCGCACTATTTTTTTCATCTTCTCGCTCACGCATATATTTCTCTGCACGATTTATACAGTCTCGCGTTTCTTCTAATTCATCCCCTAAACCAAGCAGGTCTGATGCTCCTGCATTCATTCCCTTTTTGATATTTTCCATATTCGGAGTAACCATTAAAATGATATAAACATAAGGGTACTTAATAGAAAGTGATTGGCAAAGATCATAAACGTTATAAACAGTACTCGTGTTAAGAAAAAGTACAGTATGATTGTTATTTTCCAAATTTAGCAATAGATCGTCCAGTTGATGAAAACTGTTTAACTTGGCATGTTTTTTATTAAGAAGCATCTCTACTTCCCCGCAGGAAGATGAGTTTGAATCTGCAAAATACATCCAGTTCAATATCATTACTGTCCCCCCTTAATGACTTCTCTAGTAAAGCTGATGCTTTGTTCTTCTATTGTTTGGTCTTTTTCATTTCTAAGCATCAAATAAAAGCCACCCTTATCTTCTGATGCTAAACTTAACATCACTCCTTCTTTTGCTGTCACTTCTATCGTTACAGTTTCATATTGAAGAGCAGAATCATCCCCATCAGATGACTTACCTATTCCAAGTACTTTTTTATTCTGTAATAGTAATTTAGCTGATCGATATTCTTTCTTTGTTTTTCCATCTATACGGGATTCATAACTAATGATGTCAATATATGAATTGGGTTCAACAAACCCTGATACTCCTTGTTCAAGTGAAACCCTGAGTGAAATGGCTCGCATCCCTTCACTAACTGGAAGCAGCGGGTTAGGTACCTTACGTTTCACAATTTCCGGTGCATCTTCTGACTTTTCCTTACTCACCACCGGCGTCGATTCTCCCTTCGTGGAAGAGGTAGTCTTAGCCACACTTAAATCATTTGAAAATAAAACAAAATAAGCAACAAGTGAAGCAATTGTCCCAAAAACAAACGACAATAACCAAATGCGTTTTGTAGTCATATTTTCCTCCTTGGAAACATGGTCGGTGAAACATGGGGACGGTTCTCGCGTTTCATTAAACTGAAACACGAGAACCGTCCCCATGTTTCACCCCTGTTTTGTTCATTCTAACTTCATTTGCGTTGTATTTTTAAGTTCGTAATTTCCTAAGATGGAGCCGATAATTGGTGTGATAAATTGAAATGGGTATGTAATGGTTATGGTTGCATTGCCTCCTGCAGAGCTATATGTAACTTGTTTAGAAGCTAGATTAATACTTGCTCCGTTTTTAACTGCAACGCTTACTGGGTCCGCGTTTCCAGTACTTGCAGCCCTCGCTGCTTCCCTTCCTGCTAGATCAATCGTTAAATACGCATGAAAAAGTCTTCCGAAATCAACAATTCCGAACAAAAGCAATAATAATAGCGGGATTACTAAGGCAAACTCAACTAAAGATTGTCCTTTTTGATTTTTCATTACTGAACACCCCAAATAAGTGCAAATATAGTTCCTAGGACAATGGGAACACCATAAGGGAACATGATTTTCGTTTTATTTGTACTGTCTAATAAAATTTTCGATTGTTTAAACTGCAGTAGTATTACCATAAAAAAGAAAGATTTCATTAATTGTAAAAGCCCTTTTTGTTTTATTATGATAATGAGAGAAATAATCCCACCTGTAATAGCAATTGCAACAAATGCCCTCAATGTAAAAGACATTCCCATCACTGCCCCAATTGCCCCCATTAATTTCACATCGCCAGCTCCCATTCCACCTAAAAAAAATGGAATGAGTAAAAGGCCGAATCCAACGAGTAATCCTAAACTACTAAAGAGGAGGCCATGCCAGCCTTGAGTTATAGTATTGTAGGCTAGTCCAAAAAGAATAGTTGGGAATGTGACAATGTTTAAGATTTTTCTTTCTTTTATGTCTGTAATTAGGGAAATAGTTAAAGGGATTAGGAGAATAGTAAATATCCACATTATTTTAATCAACCTTTGCTTTTGTTATAGTTTACGCCCTACTAGGGAGTAGGGCGTTTTAAGTAGGGATTATTTGTTTTGATTAAATTTTATTGTTATTAATTTGTTGGCTTATCTAGGTTAATATTTGTAAAAAATCCTTTAATCTTATCTCCTAATGCCCAGATTGCAGTAGCTACCACCGCTACGATCGCCGCTAAAATCAATCCATATTCCGTTGCCCCTTGTCCTTCTTCTTGCAAAACTAGATTTTTCATTTTGTTTAGCATGTTTTTTCCTCCTTGAATTTTTCGTGTTCTTTATAATACTATTTTTAATCTCTATCGTTCTATTAAAAGAACACCTTGTACATTTATAATAGTTCATTATAAAGAACAAGTAAATACTTTTTTTTGTTATTATTTTATAAATCATTCGATAATAATCGACAATATTCATTATTGAGAACAAATAGAACATATAATATAGTAGATATATATGTCAAAAATTATGGAGGAGTCTGTTATGCAGAATACATCCCTTCAACATGAAAATACACTATTTCGAACATTTCCATATTCTATTAAAATCGCAAATACATTTTTTTCCCGATTCAAAGGACTCATGTTCCGCATGAGACCTTTGGATCAAGAGGCACTTTGGATACACCCTTGTAATTCTATTCATATGTGTTTTATGCATTTTCCGATTGACGTTATTTTCTTAGACAAACACAATAAAGTGGTAAAACTTTGCCGGCAGCTTAAGCCATGGAGATTTATTCCACCTATAAAAGGAGCTATTTCAGTATTAGAATTGCCAAGTGGGACAATCGAGGCTTTCCAGATAAAAGAGGGACAAGTAATTTTTTCACCTGAAATAGAAGAAGTTTCTACAAGATTCAAAAAGCCTAAGAGGAAATCTTAGGCTTTTGCTAATAGTTTTATTTTGTCAGCACTGCGTTCGTTGCTTGGGAAGTTGCCACCCTTGAATCATACGTATATGTATGTTCCCCGGATATTACGAGCGATTTAGCAATCAAAGCTCCATAAAAGTTACCGCTTCCAGATATAACAATGCTTCCTTTAGGAGAATATAGAAAACCATTAATTGAATTTCCCCCTGAAATGGTTATTCCGTTTTGTCCGAATAACCCAATAAAATCATTTCCTGAAGAGTATTCAAGCGACCCAGATATCGTGATGGTCCCGGTTGCAACGATTGTCCCAACTCCCTTTGTTTTTCCCGAAATAGTTACATCTCCGTTGACAAAAGTAATCCCATTTAAATTTGTTGTACCACTAAGCGTGAGATTTGTTGAATAAGTTTTCGTTGCATTCTTACGATAATAATCTATATCAAAATTAGGCATCGCTATATTATTAGCTGGGTTAATAAGTTTGTTAATTTGGTTATTTCCAGACTTTGTAAATGACCCAGCAACCTCCAAGTTCCCATTAAACTGATTATTACCGGAGATAGTCGCTCCTCCATTGATATGAACATTGCCATTAGCTGTGTGTGAACCGGAAAATGCTAAATTACTATTCGTATCCGCCGAAAAAAGCACATATCCAAAAACGCTACTACCCGATTTCACCTCAGCCGTTGCTAATACGCTTACATCTTTGGATTTGATTCCTAGCAAAGACATGAAGTTGAGGGGAATAGTCTTTGTTGCTGTAACGGTGACAGAGGATTGGTTCGTGGTGACCTTCATCTCATTCTTGTCTAGACCATTGGCAGCACCGTACTGTTTTGCCGTATCTGATACATTACTTGGATCTTTTAAAATAGTTTGTGCTCCAGCTAATGCCGCTGCATCTACCGCCTTTTGCGCTTTGGATTTTTGTAAATACAAGGAACCGCCATCGATCACTAGTCCGCATATTCCCATTAGAGCAACCATCATTAAGGCGACTATTACCATCGCATGTCCATTTTCGTTTTTTAATAAGCGCTTCATTTTTTACCTCCTTTGATAAAGTTACGTATTGCAAAATAATATAAGGTGGTTCTCATATAAAGTTCTCTATGTTCATTATATAGAACATAGTGAGCAAAAAAAATATTTACTTTTTACTATTACTTTTATAACAAATGGAGAAAGAGAAATTCCTCAAAATTTGTCGGTAGTAAAAAATTTTTTCACAATACATGGCGGAAAATTAAAAACTGGATACTAGCACTCATAACTTTAGCTGAGATGGGGAACGCCCCCAGATTCCATAATTATTTTCCATTTGTAGATATATATATGTGCACGCAAGATCCAAATGCAAAGTAAAAGCTACATAAGTGTGGAAATTTATGGCTTCTCTTTGCGAATTTTTTACATAAAATCAAATTTTTCATCCAAATAAAAACAAGTGGATGAATTTCATAAAGAATGTTGCATGATCGGAGTAGCCTCTTTGATCATTCCATTATTAATCCATATAACAAAATAATTTCATCTACTCCATTAAGGATCGATAAATAATATCTGACAAAAACCACTTCTCATGGGGGACTGACTCCCATGAGAAGTGGTTTTAAATATCGCTTTTTGTCCTTCTTCGTCTAGTCTTCACAAAAATAAGCAATGCACCAATAAAAAACAAAACTAACCCGGTTGCCATAATATTAAACATTTGGGTTCCGGTTTCCGGTAGTTTAGGACCATTAGGCGGTATTAAGCCCCCTAGAGTTCCTTCAACATAAAATTTAAATTGGAATTCACAGCTTAAGCTTTGGAAGTCATTCCCCAATCCAATAGGGAAGTAAATCTTATAAGTAAGCTCTTCATTCTTATTACTCCTTATAATCCGAGAACCTACTCTTTCATAATCTTTTAATTTGCCACGGTAAATTTCTTTAGATGTATCAGTTATTATTAAATCTAATTCATTATAGAGTCTCTTTGAACCAGTTATAAAATGGGATGAAAAAAGATATTTAAAGTCCTTTGTTCCATTATTTTGGATTTTTAGTATTTTGGTGAATTCATCTCCGGGCTTTGCATTGCTAATATCAAAGAAAACTTTATGTGGGCTTGTTGAAATATCAATTTCCTTTATACTTTCTTGAGCATTTATATTATTAATGGGGGAAGCAAACAGGACTAAAGTTACCAAAATAACCGATAAAAAGATTTTCTTAATCATAATATACCTCAATTTCCGCTATGATTTAGAAAAAAAGGTGGGTAATACGCCCCACCTTTTCCCGGCATTATTTCTGATGATTTTCAACTGGAGGGTCAACCATCAAGTTATTACCATCAACTCCGAAATTTGTTAAACCTTGAACTTCATTTCCTACGATTTTACCATTCGGTCCCCATGGTTCCGGATGATCCTTTGCCCCAATAACTTGGCGGGCTTCTAAGGCAAAGTCAAACTTTGCAGTCAATCCCTGTAAATTGTTTTGCGGTTGACCATTGTCCGGGAATTGAATACGAATAATAAATCTTCCAAATTTACCCGTGTTAATTCCATCAGGAGTTAGGTTAATTTCTCCATTTTTCAAGAACTTAGGATCAACTTTTCCCGCATAATTTTTATACAACACATCATTTAAAGTAAGATAAGTATTAGGATTATTATCTACCAATATATTAATTGGTTTCCAATCAGAATTCTCATGGCCTTGCCAGAAATAGTTTACCCTTAATGTATTTAGGAGTTCGTCTTTAGCTGCCGAATTATGACTATTTGCATCTAGTACGCTTGCATTAACCAAATTCAAATAAGTACTTTCGATTGCAAGGCTTCCAGTATTTTTTAATTCAAACTCCCTTTTTATTGAATCACCAGGTCGAAGATTTGCAAGATCAAAGTTAACTGGCCAAGCTGAAGGACTTTTTACCTCAAATTGTAATGTACCAGTTGCAAGTGCATTGTGAACGGTTGCCTTGTCACTAAAGTAAGCGTAAGTTCCTCCCCCGACTAATGATAAGCCTAATGCCCCTGCTGCCATCCCTAAACCCAATTTCTTTTTAATACCCATTTTTTCTCCTCCTGTTTTTCCCCACTTTTTGAGGTATGTAGTCTATTTATTGAACCCTTAAGTTAATAAGGAATTGCAATCTGCATTAGATCGTTTCTTGTGTATCTTTTCTTTTACTTGTGGAATCAATTTCGTTTAATGCTTTGAAAATCGTAATTCCCGAATAAGCTAATAATAATAATCCAGGTAAAATCATCAGTAAGGCTGCTCCATTTTTAGACTTAGCAAATTCTAAGAAATATCCCGCATATGGTATTGTGAAACCTGTATATTTTGCTACTACATTTTGAGCAATCACCAGGTCTTGGTCTGCACTATCATTGTTATCACCTTTGGTTTGATACATTACCTGGTTTTCATTTTTTGTAACATTGATAATTCTATGTGTAGCCAGTTGATTTTCATCTATCACAAAAGTGATTACATCGCCTTTATGCAAGTTATTCTTATCTACTAATGGTTTAACGGCGATAATTGAACCTGTCTTAAAGGTTGGTTCCATCGATCCAGATAGAACAGTTTTTAATTGATAGCCAAGAAAGTTAGGTTCTCCTCCAGAAGCTTTAGAGGATATGACGACAAAAAGCATAAAAACGAAGGTAATTGATAGAATTATAGTTATTATGCTACTAATAATCTTCCTTACTTTTTTCATATTTACACCACCAGGGTTTAGTTATTTTCACTGTTATTTTCTAACTGAGTATTTTCGGCTGTTTCATTATCTGACTGATTAGTATCATTGGGATTATCAGTCGGCTGTTTGCCCACATTGTCTTTGTTATCACCATTGTTGCCTTTGTCATTTCCGTTATTATTGTTAGTGTTGTTTTCATTGTTAACATTATTGCTACTATTGCTATTGTTGCTTTTGCTATTATCCAAACATTGTGTTTTTGTAGGATCATCACAACCGTCTTTATTTTGAACTGGATTATCTGAATTTGTTCCTTTTTCGTCAGTACTAGGATCACTAGCTTTATTGCCATTATATAAACTGGAAGCATCCGTACAATATTTATACCAGTAGTCAGATTTGCCATTTTTGTCATCACAAAAATTCTTGGCAACTTGCATCGTAGCATTTATTTTCTCAACATCATTTAAGTAAGCGCCTGTATCGGATATTAGAAAGGAACCAGTTAGTATTAAGAGATACCAGATCGAAATAATTTGAACTGTTAAAACTAAACTTTTACTTTTTTTCTCAAGTCTTTTTAAACGTGTTTGTCGAATCGTTAATCACTCCTTATTTCGCTCTAATTTAAATTAAAGTTCTATTTTTAGAACGAATATAGTGATGTTTTATGTATTGTAAATAACTTCACAGTTTTGTTCTTAATAAAGAACTGTTAATCGAAGTATAGAACAAAAAGGAGAACTTGAAAAACTTCAAAAATAGGTATTTGTTCTTATTTAAGAACAATTTATAGGTATTTACTCTCGTTTCCTGCATTTATCTCAATATTTCGTTCTTTATAACAATTTCCAAAAGGTTGTTTTAAGTGAAGAAACAGAACGAAGCTTTGAGTGATATTGAAGATGGAGATATCACTCTTGAAAATTTGCAATAACTTATTGAGCATCTGTAAATAAAATTTTAGGACTATTATCACAATTCTGTTTATTATTATGGTAAAATGTTCGTGTTGTCCTAATAACTAAATAAAAATAAGGGGGATTTTTATTTGAAAAGGAAAGCGCTAATTTCTGTACTGCTAACTGGTGGAGTTTTATTATCTGCTTGTTCATTAGAAACTGACACAGGTAGTAAAGTAGAGGAAGACAAAGGAAAGGTCACCAAAACAGAAAAGGCAACAAAGAAAAAAGAAAAAGTTAAGAAAGTATTTAACCTAGGTGATAAGGTTAAATTAGGAAATGCAATTATCACTGTAACAAAGGTTAAAACTTCAAAAGGTGCGGATTTTGACACACCGAAAAAGGGGTATGTTTTTGAAATTGTACATTTAAAAATAGAAAATGCCGGAAAAGAAAATATTGATTACAATCCATTTTACTTTCAATTAAAGAATAGCAACGGTCAAATATCGGATATGACAATTACAACTGTCGATCAAGATACAGCATTAGAAGCTGGGAAGCTATCTCCAGGTGGAAAGGTTGAAGGAACTGTAACTTTTGAAGCTCCTGCAAATGATAAGAAATTACAGTTAATCTATCAACCTAATATGTTCATTGAAAATCAAACAGTAACTATTAATCTACAATAAAATAGAGGGGGAAATAAAAAATGAAAAGAACTACAGAATTTGTATTAGGATTATTAGGTGGAATTTTTGGATTTGTTGGTGCATTTATAGCTTTATTTATCGGTGGTGTAGATGCAGCATTCAACTCGTCAGGACAAAGTGAAATAATTGGATTAGGTTGGGGAGCTGTTTTCCTATCTATTTTAGGAATTGTAGGATCAGTTGTAGTTAAATCAAAAGCAAAACTTGGAGGAATTTTCTTATTGGTTTCTGCTATTGGGGGCTTAATTTGTATCTCAATGTTTTACATCTTACCAGCAGTCTTATTATTAATTGCTGGATTTATGGGACTCTTTAGAAAAAATAAATCTAATTCAGTAAGTGCATAAATAATAAAGGGAGATTCGTTTCTCCCTTTAAAAATAAAGATATAATGAAAATTAATTTATATATTCTTCGAATAAGATGTACAACTAAAAGTGTCCCAAGAATCGATAAAATAATAATTAAGCTATGAATATTTTCTTTTTCATGATGTTCCTTCTAACTATGCTTTTAACTTAGTTATTTTACTTTTATTTTTGGTAGAGAGGAGTAAAAAATAAAAAAGGGGATTAATGGAAAGAGAAATATGTTAATCTGAATATTCCGAATTAAATAAAAATAGAAAAATATCAAGAAACAAAAGCAACGATGAAAACTGATATGGAAGTAACAATCACAAAGGCTGAAGAAAGCGTTGATTTAGAAGTTATCCCTCAAACAAAAGAAGTATTAGAAAATGCGTAAGAAATTCTCCGTGATCCAAAGTTTAAACGATTTTCAACCTTCCTCTTCGATTTTCACCATTGAAACAAGCTTCTCAGACAATTCTTGTATTAACTCTTGGACAGAGATGTCTGGCTGCTCATTCCCCTTTTGATATCCAAATGCTAATATTTGTTTTAGTTGATCCTTATTTGTTTTCCCACTCATATCTATCCTCCATATACTCATAGGCATCCATTTGTAGTGTATTTTCAAATTTGTAGAAACGTTGATAATAAGTTTCTAACCTACAATATTTATATAAAAAGATTCAATTGGTAAAATACTAACGTCTTAGGTATCGCTAGAATACCATTATCATTTTGAAAATGCCTCGGCCATACTTACTAAAACTGTTTAAAATACTAGGTTTATAGTCCTGTATTATATTCCACATCTAGTTCCAAAATCCTTCCATTATTGCTAATAAAATAGAAATAATCGGAGAATCACGCATTGCATCCGTAGATCGGCGATAATTAGGATCATGCTCAAATAGTCTAGAAGCAAGACACCAGAACCATTAGACAAATTTGGATATAACCATATTTGAGCATACCTACAAAAAAATGCCCGAATAGAGTTAGGACTACTATTCGGACAATATACAATAAAATTATTAAATTTCTTTTAACTTTCTATTTTTCTATGAAACAAGAATTTTCTTCTGTGACCGTACTGCAAGAATTAGATTTTTTTTCGACATTAAAAAGAGTGTTTAAATTCTATCCCTTCCAAGAGTACAAAAAGAAGACTTCGTTACACACTGAAGTCTTCTTTTTGTGGAGGAAACGCAAGAACCGTCCCCTTGTTTCACCCCTGTTTCATTCTTTTCGTGGGGAAACACAAGAACCGTCCCCCTGTTTCTTTTTCAGACATTTGATGATAAAGTAATTTTCGGAGGGGATAATATGAAAATAAGAAAAATATTGTTAAGTTTAGTTTTATTAGTATCTATCGTTGTTTTTCCGTTAAATAGCAGTGCGGCAAGCTATCTGACAGTCCATTTCATTAATGTTGGTCAAGGTGACTCGACATTTATTCATACACCATCGGGACAAAATATCTTAATTGATGGTGGAAAAGTTGGTGCTGGTTCCACTGTAGTTAACTATCTGAAAAGCCAGCATGTAAAAACACTTGATGCAGTAATAGCCACACATCCAGATGCTGATCATATAGGAGGATTAGCACAAGTAATCAAATCTTTTCATGTAGTATCCGTATACGCACCTAAAGTATCAAACAATACGGAAACCTATAGAAATCTACTTTTAACTATAAAAAACAAAAAGTTAAAGATTAATAGTGTTACTAAAGGGGTTTCCCTTCATTTGAAAGGAATTTCAGCTTATTTCGTAGCCCCCGTAAAAACTTATAGCACTAATGATACAAATGACTGGAGTGCTGTTTTAAGAGTAACCTATGGAAAAAAATCATTTTTATTCACTGGTGACGCAGAAACGAAATCAGAAACAGATATGATTAATTCGAAAGAAACTTTAAAAGCGGATGTATTAAAAGTTGGCCACCATGGAGCCAAAACATCCACAAGCGCAAACTTCCTAAAAGCAGTTCATCCAACTTATGCGGTTATTTCTGTTGGGAAAAATAGCTATGGCCATCCAACTGCAGAGACATTGAATCGCTTAAAAAATGCGAATGTAAAAGTATTTCGAACCGATAAACAAGGTAGTATAGTAGCTAAAACAGATGGGAAAAGTATTACGTTTAATGTAAAACCTGCCACGAATGGCAGCAACGATACGAAACCAACATCAACTAAAACAAGTTCAACATATAAATTATCCGCAACACTTGATTCAAAAAACCCAAAACAATACAGTACCGTTCATTTAATGGTCAAAGGCATTCCAAGTGGAAAGTACAAAGCTGTTTTTCACTATAAGACGACAGATACCACGTATACCGGTACCATAAATCAGCCATTATCTGTGCGTATATCTAGAGCTTCTACTAGTTATAGGGTCAAAGTTGACATTTCAACAACATATAAAGGAAAAACATACACAACTCAAACATCATTCATTCCAAGATAAGGATGTGTAATTATGAAAGGAATCATTGATCGCTTTGAAGAGAACATTGTTGTAGTAGAAATAAATGGCGTAACGAAGGATTATCCTAAATCCATATTTCCGAATGAGGCAATGGTGGGAGATGTTGTATCTATCCAGGGAAGTTCCGTTCATATTTTAAAAAAAGAAACAGAAAAGCAAAAGAAAGAAATAAATGATTTAATGGATGAGTTATTTGAATAACGGCTCTTTTCTTAAACTTTGTCGCTTTTATATAAGAAATTCTAGGTAACAACGTTATTTGGGTTAAAAATGAATAAACTTGGTAAGAAAAGATGCCCCGAAACTAAGCCTACTTAGGATTTATAACAAATGACGAAAAGCAACAATTATTGCGAAAACAGCTTCGAATAAAAACTCCAATAAATATTATAGCCCTTCAATAAGAAGGGCTTTTTATATCATATCTTTGACTTCACTTAGTTCCCAAGCTACTTAACATAAGTTATCGTCCGTGTTTCCGTTGTCACCTTTCCTAAACGATTGACAGCTTTAATTTCAAATGTGTTTTCTCCTACCTTAAGATTGAACGTTTTAGTCCAAGATCCATCATATCCACTCACATATACTTCTTGACCATTCACATAAACGGTTGGTTGCCTATCATTTTTGTCCTTGACATTTCCGCTTATAGTGATGGAGCTTGAAGAAGTTGAAGCAGGTATTGTATTTATTGTAAGTACAGGGGCACCTGGATTGAACGTTATCGTCTTCGTAATGGTTGTTTCTTTTCCAAGGCTATTCACAGCATTTACTTTGATAGTATTTGTTCCCTCTTGTAGTTTAATAGTCTTGGACCATTTACCACTATCATATACATTCACATACACTTCTTCATCATTTACATAAACCGTTGGGTGGCTATCATTT
>NZ_JBYSWK010000011.1:39481-112149 GCF_058781025.1 Heyndrickxia sp. FW510-T9
TTTTTATCGGTGACCTTCCCGCTGATTGTAATGCTATCTAGATCGGTTGATTCTGGAATGGTGTTGACTGTAAGAACTGGATTCCCTGGGTTAAAAGTAATTTTTTTCGTAACTAAGGATTGCTTTCCAAGACTATTCACTGCCTCTACTTTGATAGTATTTGTCCCCTCTTGTAGATTAATAGTCTTGGACCATTTACCACTATCATATACATTCACATACACTTCTTCATCATTTACATAAACCGTTGGGTGGCTATCATTTTTATCGGTGACCTTCCCGCTGATTGTAATGCTATCTAGATCGGTTGATTCTGGAATGGTGTTGACTGTAAGAACTGGATTCCCTGGGTTAAAAGTGATTTTCTTCGTGACTGTGGTTTGCTTTCCGAGACTATTCACAGTCTTTATTTTGATAGTATTTGTTCCCTCTTGTAGTTTAATAGTCTTGGACCATTTACCACTATCATATACATTCACATACACTTCTTCATCATTTACATAAACCGTTGGGTGGCTATCATTTTTATCGGTGACCTTCCCGCTGATTGTAATGCTATCTAGATCGGTCGATTCCGGAATGGCGTTGATTATTAAAGCTGGTGCGGCAGGTTTAAAGTTAATTACTTTTGTTATAGTTGTGGCTTTTCCGGATCTATTCACAGCCTTTATGACAAAAGTGTTAGTACCTTCAGATAGCTCTATATTTTTCGACCAATCTCCGTTATATCCTACGTAAACTTTCTGATTGTTGATATAAATTGTTGGGTCATCATCACTTGGATCCGTTACTTTCCCACTGATGTTTATGGACTGTTCATCTGTATTAGCAGGCAAAGTATTGATTTTCAGTGTAGGAGATGGAATTTTGTAAATAACCTTCTTATTTATTTCTTTTATACTGAAAGGCTGGACAATTCTTATATTAAAAATGTAAGTTCCTTCTCCATTTACTAATCGAAAGGATTTTGATGCTTCATCATAATAGTCAAATTTGACTATTTGATTTTCCAAATAAACTTTGGCATTTCCTCTCATTTTCATGTAAATTGTTACATTATTATTAAAAGTACTATCAGGCAAAGTATAGGTGAACTTTACATTGTCTTTATATTTACTATAATATTTTTCCGATGTTTGATTTACCAAATATGCGGCGTTTGCTCGGTCTAACGAGCTACTGCCTTTAAAGGTACGATTGTCATAGCCTAAAATAAGATCATTGTTAATAGCAATAGCCACCAGCTTGTAAAGACTTGGAGAAATCGTTTTATAATCCTTATACCTTGCCTTTAAATAGGATTCTCCACTTATGCTTTGCTGGTCTAATAATGTTATTCTTGCCATGACAGCTGCTGCTTCATCTCTTCTAATAATTGCGTTTGGATTGAATTTCTCGTTCTTATCTGTCGAAAATTTTCCATTAAAATAGTATTTAGCAGCTTCAATATAAGGATAATATGAATTATTTTTTGACACGTCTGCAAAAGAAGGAGTTGCAGGACTTATTGTTTTGATTTTATAAGCTTGCACTATTAATTTAGCGAATTCCCCCTTAGTGACTGCGTTATTCGGGTGGAATTTCCCATCCTTATAGTCCTTCATTAACCCTGACTTGGTAACCTTAATAATCGAATGGGCTGCCCAGTGAGTTTTGGCTACATCTTTAAATCCTGTCGCTGGTAAAGAAGCATAGACAGTATGTATTTTATAATTTTTCTGGTTATGATTAATAACTAATTTAATAGTAGCTTTGTCAGATGTAATGCTTACTTTGGCATTAGTACTATTCGAAACTAGCTTCCATTTATTTTTGCCGGTAGAGATATACCAAGAGCTTGATTCTGCCCCTTTAGATTGATTACTAAGGGATATGTTTAATGGTAACTGATCCAATTTTATCGGTTTTTTTTGGTTGTCTGTTACATTGGACCCTTTATATTGAATCGAAAATTGCGCCGGTAGTTTTAATTTTTTTTCATGTAGTTTTCTTGAGGCCGCATCCACCGATTTTTGCAAACTGATAATTTTCGATGGTGCTGGACCATATATATTCACAGGGACACTTTGACCGAATAAGCCAACTCCTGTGGTTTGTTTAATATAATAATTCCAACCATAGTAATTGTTATAACTAATATTACGTGAATCATAGTTTTTAATTACAATGTTACCATCACTTATGAGCCATCCTGGATGACTAGGTGAGGCATAGTCACTCGCTGCAGTCCCCCATATCCATAATTCACTTTTACTCCTTTTAGTGATCTCACCGCTAATGTAGAAAGCCGGAGTCTTTTTCTCCGCAGCATGCAATTTAGCAACCGCAGTTTTATAAGCGGATAATGCTGCATTATATTCTTTTGTTACCTTGTCAGTACTTTTGGCGCTAACATTATGCGTACCAACTAGGAATAAAAGAGTCGATAAGATTAAGACAAAAGTCGACAATCTCCAATTTTGTTTGTATGAAAATCCTTTTTTCACAATCGTATATATCCCCCTTTGTTCTAATATACTACTCCATTATATAATCCAGTGGAAAACTTAACCATATTTAATTTGTCATTGAGATAAAATCCTAGTCCAGCGAATCAATATTTTTCAGGTGGTGCCTGACACCCATAGTGTCAGGCACCGGCCAAGAAACCACATGAACCGTCCCCGTAGTTATTACTCAGCCTTATAATGTACTGCCAATTTGCTGCTTTCTTTCATTCCTGCTTTTTTAACAGTTAGATAAACAGTCCCTGCTTTTTTACCTAGTTGTTTGATGGATATTTTCAAGGAGCTTGCTTTGGCAGTAGCACTTGTTAGCTTAGATTTACTAGAATAGACAGTTACGATATCACCTTTTAATAATTTAGAAATAGTGATGGTGTCACTATTATTTTTATTATTTTTTACAGCTACTTGTTTGGATGTTAATTTCGCAGATTGTTCCCCGCTGTAAGAGATTGCTACTCGCGAACTCTCCGCATTTCCTGGGTGATTAATCGTTACGTATAGCTTACCGGCTGTTTTGCCTATTTGCTTTATAGATAATACTAGTTTCGAGCTAGTTGCCTTTTGAGATGCAAGAAGTGCACCTTTGTTACTATACACTTTGATTATATCGTTTTTAGCCAAACCGCTAACAGTTACGGTATCGGATTTTCCAGTATTGTTTACCACTTTTACCTGGGATGCTTTTAACGGATCCGATAGCTCTGGCACTAAGGAAACTTTGTAAATGTTTGCTCCCTGGGATAGAAGGATAAAGCCTTTTGGGTGCACTACATACATTGATGTTGGAAAATTTACTGTCTTCGTATTTTGTATTTTCCCAGTCTTCCTATCTAGCAATTGGATAATGGTCTTTCCTTTTCCGATATCTCCAATATCCTGTCTGTCAAACAGGTAGAGACCCCTATTATCCGGTATAAATCCCCAATACCCTTTGACTTTCCACTGAACCTTACCTTTATTTACTGCCACATAATATCCATCTTCTGATATATATGCGACTCCTTCGTTCGATACATATTCAAGGTTAGAATAGTTTTTTGCCTTATAAGTCCATAATGTTTTTCCTTTTTTATCCGTTACGGTTAGGACATCATTCTCATAATTAAAGGCATATTTATTTCCATTGTCATCATATTGAGGGTTAAAATAGTTTATTTTCTTACTGGAAATAATTTTTCCCTTTAGTGAAATAGTGTAATTCAAAACTCCGCTATTATCAGCGTCCGTATTAATGACAAGATCATTACTACTATTTAGAGTTATATCGGAATATCGTCCATCGCCTTGAAGCTTTATGCTCCACTTTTTCTTCCCTGTCGGTGAAATAGCATAGAAATAGCTTTCATGGTATGGTCCGACATAATCAGTAGGATTGCCAGTTCCGATATAAATAGTTCCATCATTGGAAATGAAAGGTTTGGAAGGACCATATCCTAGTGCATAACTTTGATCAATATGGAATTTCCAATTTAATTTCCCTTTAGAACTGATAGAGGCCAAGTAATACTCACGAGTATTGAGTTTTCTTAAACCCACATAGAAGTTTCCCTTACTATCCGTTTGATATGTAGTTCTCATGCTCTCTACTTCTAAATTTTCCTCAAAAGTATAAGTCCACTTTTTCTTACCTTTTGAATCGAAAAATGATATTTTTCCGTTATAAGTATTTACTTGGTATATGTCTCCTTTTGGTGTGAGGTATAAATTAGCATTACAAAAGTAATCATCACACTTAGCATTACTATTATCACTGTAAAAATAAGATCCGCTAGAACTAGCTGCTTTCGTGTGAATAGTTGGAACTGAAAATGATAGTAAGATAACTAGAAGTGCTAAACCAAGATGAAGCCATTTTCTCGTATGACTCATAAAATCTTTTCCCTACCTTCCAATGATTAATTACAAGTAAAATTTCCTGCATCATTTTACCTACTTTTCCATTATATTTAAGTGAATGGTAGTAATCACCATGATTCTCTCGACACTTTCCTACATCGGTTGATAGAAAAAAGGGCAGGTTCCTAATCTGCCCTTCTTCTTCCTATTTTTTTGAGATTATCCCGTCTTTCACTTTCACCTCATATGAAATCGATTGAAGATGGCTCCATACTTTTTTCTTTGCTGCTGTGCTTTGTGTGATAATTTGATCTTGATAGATTTTATATGGAGTGAAACTCATCGTGAATGTATTTTTGTTAATATCGATGTTTAATAGACCTGTTTGGGCTTTATCACCGGTGACATAGTTAGGGAATAAGAAATTTCCTAGTGAATATGCAATAGGCTTCCCTTTATAATATTCAAATCCTTGCAGGACATGTGAATGACTCCCTATTACTGCATCTGCACCAGAATCAATCATTTTCTTTGCCCATGTTCGTTGGAAGGCTTCCGGTTTTTGATGTGTCTCGACTCCCCAGTGTAGGTAGACAAATACGTAATCTGATTTTTTCTTTGTCTTTTTGATGGTGGATGTAATCATATTTAAATTGTATCCGTCCGCGATACCCGCACGGTTAGATTGGACCACCCAACTAGAAGCAGGAAGTACTCTTGAGAAGGCAAGGAAACTTACCTTTTTTCCTTTTATCGTATATGTCTTTGCAGTATAGGCTTCCTTTGAATTGTACCCTGCTCCTACGTAAGACAACTTGTATTTCTTTAAGGATTTCATCGTATCGGTTAATCCTTCTCTTTTAAAATCCATGGAGTGGTTATTTGCCAGAGATACGAGATCGAATCCAGCATTTTTAACTCCTTGTAGAGAGGATGGATTGGATTTGAAATTGTATTCCTTTGGAAATTTGGATGTTCGGTTCGTAACGGCTGTTTCCAAATTGACGAATGCAACATCACTTTTGGAAACTTCCTTTTTAACCTGTTGAAACGGATAGTTTACACCCTTTTTATTGATCGTGGATTTCACTGACCAATCCATCATCAAATCTCCGGCAAAAGTATCCCGAATAGGGGATGTAGACGTTTTCTTCGTTATTGCCTGTGCAGTTACTATTTGAATCGGATTAGGATAGCAAGTCACCAAGTTTTTTTGCACATAGCCTTTTCCTGTACCAAATGGAATCTCTAACCAAGCACCTTTTATATTGGTAATATCAGCCAAGGAATCTTTTTTCAAGGTTCCAAGTTTTTTCTCTGTGTTCATACTTTCGTATACCGCTACATCCTGATTGGCAATAATGGAACCAACTTGGTTTTTGATTTTGTGATACTTATAGATTATAGAGGCAATGTCTGCAATCACTTTTTTTGACTTATTGTATGATAATTTATTCGTAGTTATAGCAAGAATAAACGGTTCCTCATCATAAATAATGCCTACATCATTGGAAACCTTGTTGGTTGGAATCATCCCGACCTTATGTGCAACTTTTGCCCCTATTATTCCTTTAGGTATTGTTTCATTGTAGACAGATTGCTCTAAATAAGAAATTAGTTCTTTTCCATGCATACTCTTTTGAGAGTATTCGTATAAATGCTTAGCATAAATGTTTAGGTCATGTGCAGATGTTTTATTTTGTCCATTTGGATAGGTATATTTTCCGCCAAGCTTTTTCATATAGTTAATGAAGTTTTTCTTACCCACTTTTTCCTTTAACATAATAAACGCAATATTGTCGCTATAAACTACCGCTTTTTTCACAAGATCTTGGATCGTATATTTGGTCCCAAATTTAGCCTTTTTTATTACACCACTGCCGCCGGAGAAGTGAGATTTTTTGTAGGTGAGCTTTTGATTTAGATTAAGTTTCTTCTTATCTACCAATTCCATTACATAGGTGACTAATGGCAGTTTAATGGTACTTGCTGCTGCACACGATTTCGTGCTATTCCTTTGATACATTTCCCCGGTAATTAAGTCCTGATATTCTAATGTAATATCTCCGCCGTTTTTCTTTATGTAGGAATTCAGTTCTTTCGAAAGATTTTTGGTGAAAATTTGATTGGAAGTTTCCGTTGTCACGGCATTTGAAGTAGGTGCTATCATTGAAAAAATGCAGATTAATAGAATCATAGCAATGAAAGGTCTCTTTATTTTTCCCATTTCCCTATACCCCCTTCGTTCTTTTCTACTATATTAGCAAGAAAAATAGAGTGAATTTATCTATTTTTGTCGAAGGGATTGGAGAATTTTTCTGTAACATTATGTTCTATCAACTATAAAGAAGAAACATAGGGACGGTTCCTATGTTTCATTGAGCACAAAAAGAAGACTTCGATTACACACTGAAGTCTTCTTTTTGCTGTGAAACACAAGAACCGTCCCCATGTCTCCCTTATCTCTTGGATACATTGTCGAAAACAAATAAGTATATTTCTTAGAAATCTCAATAATAATATAAATTATATAGATTTCAGTTAGTTTTCGACACTTGCAGTTAGTTGTAGTATTTGATAGGATTGGAGGTAAGAGGTGATGTTAATGCCAATTACAACTACACAACAAAAAAAATTTGAAGAAATAATTCATTTATTAAACACGATGGAATTAGAAGATTGGGCTTCTCTTAGCTTCTCAGACAAAGAATTTCGCCTGATTCTTATTAAAACAATCGCCACTCTTATTCCGGATTCAATTAATTTGAAAAGTAATTGGTCCGACGAATCGATTCTCTTTAATAGTAAATTTGAAAAAACAGTCTTAGAAGAAACCTTCCTTAAAGCTGTTAAAGCTGCTACAACTCCATCAAAACCTAGAGTATTTAAGTTTAAGGGGGTAAAAAGTAGCGAGGTAAGAGGATATAGTACCGGCCAATTGGCTTCTTTCTTTGGTGTAAGTACAACAACTATTAACAATTGGATCAATGAAGGTCGTTTTTTACAGGAGCTAGAAAATGGTCAAATGACAACAGTTGTTCGTAAATCAATCAATGAAAAATTAAAAATTCACCCTGAAACTTGGTTCGATGCCCCATCAGGTGTTCGATATCAAGTAAAAGAAGCTGCAGAAGCATTTGAAAAAGATTTAGAAGAATGGGAAGCTTCTAAACAAGCGAATACGGTTACTGAACAAGAACAAATTCAATCCTATTTAGAGCATTTTAAAAACAAATATCATGGGAAAGACTTCAGTGAAGTCTTTGGAAACAAGGATTGGAACAATATAACTGCTGAAGAAGAATCAGATGCAGCAATGTGGTCTTTCTTCTTACAGAGGATTTCGAATGACCAAAACACTAGGGATTAATAGAACTAACTTCAAAAGACTTGAAACACTAGATTTTCGAGACATCATAGAAGAGGTAAATAATATTTTTGGTGTTGAAGTCCCTGGTTATCATGGTCCTAATGTATCTGTTCAGGCAAAACGTATTAAATTTAAGCTCCACTTAGATATCCCTTCCCTCGGGGTGTGTGGAATTTATAGACAATGCAACTAATGAGATTATAGAATACTTTTACGATTGGGATGATAGTTCTGGAACACTAATGAAATTCCATGGACATTATCATCCAGAAGAAGCACCCGAAGTCGTAAAACAATTTGACCCTTTTCATTTACATTTAAAAGAAGACCAATTTGATTTAGAAGCTAAAAAACAGGAGCGTGACAACGAGTATAAATGCTTATACACTGTTTTGATGTTTATTAAGAGACACGCTTACGTGACAAAATATACTGGGAAAATACATTAAGATTTTTGAGAAGCAATGAGGCAATTTTTCTGTCCCTATTTCATAATAAATAATTCTTAGACAAATTTCTTGGAGTCACTCTGACCATTCTCCAAGTATTAGATATCTTTTTATCGACATTAAAAATAGTTTAAATGGATTGGAAAACTGTATTTTTTCATTTTCCACCTGCCTAGAGCACAAAAAGAAGACTTCGTTATACACTGAAGTCTTCTTTTTGTTGGGAAGCACAAGAACCAAACCATGTCTCATTCTTTTTGTGGTGAAACGCAAGAACCGTCCCCATGTTTCACACTAAATCATCTTGAACCTTTGCAAATTCATGTTGAACTTTTGCTGCTGTTTTTCTTTTTGCTGCAGTGAGTTTGTAAAAGATAAATAGTATTGCCATCCAGATTGGGCATACGTAGAGAGCAACTCTAGTAGCAGGCAGGAACCACATTACAATAACTATCAGGGTCATGAAAGCGATTGCAAAATAACTGGAGTATGGCCAAAATGGCATTTTGAAAGTGAGTTTATCCACTTCGCCGTTTGCAATTTTCATTTTTCTAAATTTTAATTGGCTAAATAATATCGAAATCCAGTTGGCGATAAGTCCGATAACAACAATGGAAGAAAAGACTTCAAAAGCAGATGCTGGCATTAGATAGTTAACAATAATACCTACAATTTGTGTTGCAATCGTTAAAATAAGTGCGGCAAATGGCGCTTTGCTTTTGTTTACTTTGGATAAAATTGCAGGTGCCTGGCCTTGCAGGGATAAATTGTACATTACTCTTGAGGAAGCATAGATACCACTATTCATTGAGGAAACACCTGCTGCAATGACAACTAAATTAATAATGGATGCTGCTGCTGGAATGCCCATCTTGGAGAAAACCGCTACAAATGGACTTCCATGTGTTCCGATATCTTGCCAATCATACAAACATACCATAACTCCAATTGCACCGATATAGAAAACGAGAATTCTCCAAAATACTCCGTTGATCGCCTTTGGTATGGTCTTTTTCACATCTCCGGCTTCTCCTGAAGCGACACCGACCGTTTCCACACCACCAAAAGCGAAGGCTACTAATACTAAAGATAGAATCCATCCACGGATACCCATCGGGAAGAATCCACCATTCTTTACAAGATTACTAAATCCTACAGCATGACCGGCGTTGCCAATCCCAAAAATAATCATTGCACCACCAAGGATAATCATCCCAATAATTGCTACCACCTTAATGAAGGAAAGCACGTACTCCAGTTCACCAAACGCTCGTACAGCCACTATATTAATAATGGTTACAAAACAAAGAATAACGGTGGCAGAAGCCCATACTGGAAAACTAGGAATCCAGAACTGAATATATTGCCCAATTGCGTTATATTCTGCTGCTGATCCAGCTGCTATTGTTAATAAAAAATTCCACCCTAAGAAAAATCCAGCAAAAGGTGTAATATAGCGACTCGCATAGGATACATAAGAACCTGACACAGGCTCTTCCACTGCCATTTCTCCCAATGCTCGCATAATACAAAGAATTGCAATTCCAACGACTGCATATGCTAGAATAATAGATGGTCCTGCTGTATGAATAGCACCAGCAGCGCCATAGAAAAGACCAACACCAATTGCACCGCCAATTGCAATCATTTGAATATGGCGATTTTTTAACCCTCTGTTCAAGTGCTCTACTTCTACTTTTTGACTTGAGCGATTAACTCCCATTTGTTGTTCCACCCCTAAGTTTTTTATTAAAATATAATATAATTAGAAAATTCAGAATATTGTAGATGTGCTATTTTCAATAAAATGGAGATATGGTTAATTTACACAATCTAACGATTACATTAGATTGTGTAAATAACTTCTTCTATCAATCTTTTATTTATTTAATAATATATCTGTTGTTTTTTTCAATTTTTCTAATGCCTGCATAATGGTTTTCGTCGGACTCGCTAAATTCATTCGCTCAAATCCTATGCCTTCTTCACCAAATACGTATCCTTCATCAAAGAATAATTCAGATTCGTGCATTAGTTTTTCAAGCTCGTCTTTATCCAAACCAAGTTCATTAAAGTCCATCCATTGTAAGTAGGTACCTTGAATATCATAGACTTTGATTTCCGGAATATTTGCTTCAATGTATTTTTTTAGTTCCAGATGGTTGTGATGAATGAGTGCGAGTAGCTCATCTAACCACTTTTCACATTTTGTATATGCAATTTCACACGCTTTATAGCCTAGAATATTTAATGAATGAAAGCCTTGTGAGGTAACTTCTTTTACATAAGCATCTCTTATTTTCTTATTTGGGATGATAATGTTAGAAGTCTGCATACCTGCTAAATTAAACGTTTTACTAGGTGCCGTACATACTATCGTATTATTTGCTATTTCTTCTGACAGTGAAGCAAGTACTGTATGCTTATGGCCAGGCATGATAAGGTCAAAATGGATTTCATCAGAAATTATTAAAACATTATTTCTTAGACAAATTTCTCCTACCTGTTCTAGTTCTTCTTTCGTCCACACTCTTCCGGTCGGATTATGCGGGCTGCAGAATAATAAAATTTTATTATTTGGATCTTGTGCTTTCCTTTCAAGATCCTCGAAATCTATTGTATAATTGGATCCTGTATTGATGAGCGGATTTTTCACTACCTTCCTATTATTTAGCTCTATCGCACTGTAGAAAGGATAATAAACAGGACTCATGATGATGATTCCTTCACCCGGATTAGAAAGCGCCTTGATAGCTGAATAAAATGCACCAACTACACCAGCAGAGCCAACAATCCATTCAGGATCTATTTTCCAATGATGTCGCTTTTCCATCCATCCGCACACAGCATTTAAGTAATTCTCAGTTGGCTGTGTATATCCTAAAATATTGGAATCAAGATAATCTTTTAATCCTTCAATAATCTCGGGCGGGTTTTTAAATTCCATGTCCGCGACGGAGAAAGGAATAGTTTCTTCTGATACATTCGGATTCCACATTTTCATTTGTTCCCATTTTGCTGATCCTGTGTTTGTTCGATTCACAATGGTTTCAAAATCATACATAATCTATTAACTCCTTTACTTTACTATTTTGAGATTAATGCTACTGCCTCAATTTCGATTAACCCAGCACTAGGTAATTTAGCAATTTGTATAGCACTTCTAGCTGGAAATGGTTCTTGGAAATAATCCCCGTATATTTTATTTACCTCAGCAAAATCATTCATATCTTGTAAAAATACAGTGGTTTTTACCACATCTTTTAAGCTCGAACCCGCTTCTTCTAAAATCGTTTTCAAATTCTGAATCGCTTGTATCGCTTGATCGTGTAGGCCTTCTTTTAATTTATTTGTTACTGGATCAATTCCAAGTTGACCGGATGTAAAAATGAATTCTCCTACAATGATGGCTTGAGAATATGGCCCTAAAGCACTTGGAGCGTTTTTAGTAGAAACTGTCTGCCTTTCCATGACTATCTTCCTTCTTTCTAGTTAACTTAGAAATAGATTATTTTTAATAATTTATTATAATAATAATAAATTATTATCACCTAATGTTACACGTCTCCATGTTGCAATCTTTTTAAAGAGAATTTAGGAACAAACCTAATGTAAACCCTTTCATTTTTGTTTAATCATCAATTGAATATTCTCTATTTTTAATAAATTATGGCATTTTTAAATACAAACGTCAATAATTTTTTATTGTAATAATAAATTTTTATTAAATATCATTATCACACATGCTTCGTTTTCTCTCTATCGGAAATTTTTATTAATTTTACTAAGATAGCGATAAATAGTAGCCTCAGAAGTTTGTAGATTGGCAGCCACTTCACTTACCGCTCCTTTTATCTGAAATAGGCCCTTATTCTGCAATTGATCGACAATGTTTATTTTTTCATTTGCAGTAAGACGATTTATCTGTACTTCTTTGTCCGCAATAACCTCTTTGATCGTATCCTCCACCATCATCGGCATGGAGCTCGGGTATTCTTCCATTAATTTATCATTATCATTTTCTTCTGTTTGCAGCCCATCGAAAAAGGAAAGTCTCTTTAGAACTTCTTCCGCTCTTTTATATTCCGAAATATCAATATTGATACAAAGCATCCCTACCGTTTCACCATTATTATCACGTATAAAAAAGCTGGAAGAACGTGTATTGAAGCCATTTTTTGAGGTACCTTTATAATTCATGATTCTATTTTCTAGCCTATGTTCTCCGTTTTTAATTTTGTTAAGAGCAAACATTGTTAATGGTGCCCCGACTTCTCTACCAGTTACATGTCCGTTACAAATGGCAATAACAGAATGCTCTAAATTAGTTAAATCGTGCAGTACAACTTCAACATTTTCTCCAAAACATTCCCCTATAAAATAAACTAATTCTTTATACATATCCCAATTAATCTTCTTTTTCATTTGTACACCTTCCTATCTTCTTTCCTATCAATATACCAACGCATTAATGTTTTTTCAATTAACTATTTGTAAGATAATAATTTATTATCAATGAATTGGAATTTTTACAAATACAAATCTCATCATTTATACATGCTATATTTTTAAAGACATTATTAAATTCAAATCTGTTTGTAATAATTTGATAGCATACTTCTCTTTATCATCATTTATATATCATATTAGGTTATTCATATGAATAAACACATAAAATAAGCCAAGGAGCTGGGACCCCTTGGCTTGAAAACTTTAACTGTTTTTAAAGAATATGTTTATTAGAGCAGATCTATTTTCCGCTGATGAAATCTCAATTTAAATTATTTCCTGTGCATCAAATGGTAACTTTCTTACAATTTCAAGATACTTCGTCATATTTGTTTCTTCATCCATTGGATATGTGAACCATAAGTCTCTTGCAACATCTTCTGCTAAAGATCTAAACAATTCACAAGTGACAAATATAGAATTCCAAAAATTATCATATTCATGATCAGAATAAGTTTCTTCATACATCTTCCAATAAGATTCAGGAAGATACTGTTTGAAGTACTTCCCCATTTTTCCTACCGATATTTGAAAATCATGTTTACTTCCAATCCACCATGAGACCATTTCATCCAGTTCTTGTCTAATTACATATTCAAACATTTGTTTAGAGTATGGCAATTCATCACGCCAAATTCCTTTTGCAACGTTTTGCAAACACCACCAAAAATTATTACAGCAGCTCACAAACATTGATTCTGTTGGCTTTTTTACATAATAATCAATTTCCGTAGGAGCAGGAATTGGCGGTAATATGTTGTCCTTATCTAATAATGGGACTGTCAGTTTTTCACTAACATATCCTTCAAGCATGGATTCTTTTGTCTCAATATGGAGGTCTATCCGATTTCCATCTGTAAAAAGCATTAAGTAACCATAGGAACGATCAAAATCCATCTGTATACCACAAGATTGGTTATTTTTATCTGGTTCCTGAATCATAAGCAAATCTCCAAAAATGTTTATCCAACTCTCATCTTTGATAAAAGTTGCTGTTTCCGTCACTACATAAACAATATCGTAATCCTGAAAGATATCTTTTGGAGCATTAGGATTTGTTCTCGAACCATTCATATATACAGCTCGAATACGTTCATCATCCTTTGCTATATTCATTATTAAATCCATCATTTCTTGTTCATTTCTCATTAAATAACACTCCGTTTTCCTTTATTAATTTTGAATGGAATGTGATTCACATTGGAGGGGCTCGTGAATTATGTAAGCCTAATCTATTATAATGAGGTTATAATTTATTCAACTCTTTTTTCATTTCAACTTCCCTTTCGTATTTAAAGAAATCTTTTATTAATATTATTTCTACATTTGCAAGTCAATTCCTCTTTTAAAAAGCACCAACATTTTCATTAAGTAATTAAAGAATATCTATGCTTATTCAATAGAAGTAACATTCCATAATCCTTTAATACATTTCCCCGGTAATTAAGTCCTGATATTCTAATGCAATATCTCCTCCGTTTTTCTTTATGTATGAATTCAATTCTTTCGAAAGATTTTTGGTGAAAATTTGATTGGAAGTTTCCGTTGTTACAGCCTTTGAAGTAGGTTCTATCATTGAAAAAATGCAGATTAATAGAATCATAGCAATGAAAGGCCTCTTTTTTTCCCATTTTCCTATGCCCCCCTCGATCTTTTCTACTATATTAGCAAGAATTGAATTGTAAAATATTGTTCGCTTTACCATTCATTACGAATATCCTCCACAACGATTGGGAATTACAGAAAAAAAGTTCGATTTAGAAAATATCATTTATTTGATATTTGAGGTAGTTCTCTTAATACGAAGCGAACTTGTTTTTTGAAGGAAATTGGAATTTTTTATGACAAAGTAAATTTATAGATTGTGTAATGATGAAAAGGGGAGAAAAAAACTGGATAATAAAAAATGGTTATTTCTATTTTGTTCAATTGTGATTTTGAGTATTAGTATTGTAATAGCATCTAAGTCCATCTCAGATGCTATTAATAATGTTGGACTAAATTTGCCTGCTTTAAATTCAAGCAATTCAAGCAATTCTTCATATGGGCATTATGAGTTAATCGTGAATGATGGTTGGATGTATTTATATGACACAGACAGTGGACAAATTTATAAAAAAGCAGATAATGATAATCCAGATGCTAAATGGGAGGAAGTAAAGCATTATACCCAATAATATTATTACTCTAAAAAACGCTCAGAAAAAGGTGGTTACCCCCAAATCTGAGCGTTTTTGCTTGCCAATAATATTGCAAATTTACTGTTAAAATATTTGCTAATTGGGTTGTCATTTACATTGTTTTCATCATTTTTCCACCCATCAACCGAACCCATTAATCACACACAGTAGTCTTCTTTTTGCTGTGAAACACAAGAACCGTCCCCTTGTTTCCTAATCACAAGGGAATTTTATTCCCGCTTGTTTTCTACATTCTGTTAAAATACGATGAATAGTTAATGATGTTTTAAAGGGAACACTAGAGGATTCAATATAACCTTGTTTTACTCGAGTGATCATTTCATTAATTTCATAATAGAAGTTTTCTTTTGGTTTAATACTTAATATTGTTTCTTCTTGTGTTTTTCTATCTTTAAATATGATTTTCTGTGGTTGGCTAGGCTGATCAATTGTTAGTATCCCTTTTTCACCGCAAATCTCACAGATATTATTTGTATCGCTAGCTTTAGAATAAGACAAAGTAGCTATAAAGCCATCATATTCTAGTATACTGCTTCCAGCTATATCTACACCTGTATCTAGTAAAGCTGCTGTGCTTTTTATAGATTTTGGTATACCAAATAATCCAATACAATCAGCTATAACATACACCCCTAAATCCATTATTGCTCCATTGGATAATTCACTTCTAAATGTAGTAGGATTCTCTCCTCGTAGATATGCGTCATATCGAGATGAATATTTTGAAAAATTAAAGGTTACTTGACGTATCTTTCCTACTAAAGATAAATTGTCTCTAACAATTTTAAAATTAGGATTATATAAAGGCATTAATCCTTCTTGTAAGTAAGTTTCGCTTTTTGTTGCACAGGCAATCATTTCTTCTACTTGGGCTATATTGCTGGCTAAAGGTTTTTCACAAAATGTCGGAATCTTTCTAGACAAAAAGTATTTACTAATCTCACTATGTAATCCATTAGGGACAGCAATGTAAACAGCTTCAATTAATCTGCTTTCATACATATCTTGATAGGATCCAAAGTAATTTGGTATACCATGTTTATTTGCAAATTTTTCGGCGGATTCTAAAGAGGTGGCGCAGACAGCTACAACTTCACATTCATCTACTTGCTTTGCTCCATCAATAAAGCAATCAGAAACAAAGTTTGTCCCAATTATACCAAATTTCACAATATCCCCTTCTTCCTCTAATCAATAATGAATCCTTCATAAGTATACATAATGTTATCTGGTGATACACGTTGAGAAATTAATTTATTTATATCACTGGCATTTAAAATAGGAAAAACAGGGGACGGCGAGCCGTCCCCCATGTGAGAATTTACAGATATCCCTCTAAAATTAAGCATGGTTAATCCAAATAAAATCTCCAAAATGGAGCATAGCTTCCGAATGGGCCTTTTTATCCTTTAGCTATAAAATGAATTTTAAATGCAAAGTCATTAGGTCTAAGCTGATATTCCGGGAATGGTCTTGGGCCACAGCTATTGCTTCCAATTCCGTTTAGCTGATGGTCTATGTTTAAGGTTATATAGTCACGTTTCTTCATTTGATAGTGATGTTTCGCTTCTTCGATATCCTCTTTCGTATAATAAGAAGCACTAAAGTTTAAGGCATGATCAGCTTTTATCAAAAGACCCGCGTGATCTTCTTGTTGGAATTGTACCCATTTTACATCACTACGATTACCGTTTTCCTGCGGATATTCATAGGCAAAAAATAATTCATCGACCGTCATTTCATAATGTCCGAATGGGCAGGCAAGTTTACTGTCTGGATAGCTTTCCCAAGGACCTCTTCCATACCATTTCACTTGACTCATCTCTTTTGGTATCCGCATCTCAAGCCCAATCTTTGGCCATGTTTCAGGAAGTTTCCCGTAAGGCTTGCCTGAAACGGATAATTGAATCTGTCCGCTGCCATCAATCATATATTCATAAAGCACATTCACACCCCAGTCCACTACTAGTGGTGCTACAATTGCCTCCACTCGAACTTTTGCGGTTGTATCATTGATTTGAAGACATTCTACCTGTCTACAATCATGTTCCAACATATGAAGATAAGCTTCCTTCCACTCTTTCACCATGTACATTTCGTTATCTGTCATGGCTCTCCATAGGTTCAGCTTCGGCCCCTGTTCCATAATGGTGTGCCCCTGTGATGTCCATGACGTTATTTGTCCGTCTATTTTTGAAAATTCGATGTCGAAGCTTTTTCCACTAATGATGAAATGAGTATCCGTTGATTCAATGGCAACTGGAAGCGAGGATTTCGTCTCTGTCACTTCCTCCGCTTTCGTTTCCGCCGGGATGAAGAATTGTGCCCAAGCAACTTCATGCCCCTTATCCGCCCAGGATGTATCCTCATTTAAGGTAAAGGAAAGATTTAACCAGTAATCCCTGTCAGCTAAAAGGGATTGATCCATGTAAGGTATGGTTAGGACGCCCATTTCTCCAGCCTTAATTTCCGGTAATTTTACTATTTTACTATCAACTATATCTCCATCCTTCGTCAAACTCCAAGTACATTGAAGATGATCCAAGGATAGATGATTGTATCGGTTTTCGAATTGAATTCTTCCTGTTTTGATATCCAATACGGTTGCCGCTACGGGCTCAATCACCTTTTTATATTGATATAGTCCAGGTGACGGGATTCGGTCAGGATTCACAAGACCATCCATACAGAAATTACCGTTATTAGGCTCATCCCCGAAATCCCCGCCATATGCAAAGTATTCCTTTCCTTCGTCTGTCTTCCTGCGCAATCCATGGTCGACCCATTCCCAAACAAATCCACCTTGTAGACGTTTATATTGGTAAAAGGCATCCCAGTATTCCTTTAATCCCCCCGGACCATTTCCCATTGCATGGGCATATTCACATAAAATATGCGGTTTTGTCCAGTTTTCTTCCTTTGCAAAGCCTACGATTCTCTCAACGGATGAATACATCGTGCTATAAATATCCGCTGCTTTTGTCTCACGGTCTCCCTCATAATGCACGACACGTGTTGGGTCAAGTTCTTTGCATCTACGGTACATCACCTCAAAATTACGGCCAAATCCTGATTCATTTCCAAGGGACCACATAATAATACTAGGATGATTTTTATCCCTTTCCACCATTCTTTCTAATCGTTCCACATAGGCCGTTTCCCATTCAGGATCATCACTTAAGCGATTGGCATCCCCCAATAATTCAAAACCATGACATTCCAGGTCTGTTTCATCAATGACATAAAGACCGAATTCATCACATAAATCATAGAACCTTGGATCATTCGGGTAATGAGCAGTTCGAACCGCATTGATGTTATGCTGCTTCATCATGATTACATCATTTTTCATAGACTCATAAGAAACCGTTCTCCCCGTATCTGGATCATGTTCATGGCGATTAACACCTTTGAACATGATAGTGGTTCCGTTCACCTTTAAATTTCCATCTTTGATTTCAATGGAACGAAAACCAATTCGATAAGGTACCACTTCAACCACATCACCATGCTCATTTTTTAACGTCAGCAAAAATGTATATAAATAGGGATCTTCTGCAGACCACTTTCTTGGTGAAAAAATAGTCTCTTTAATAGAAAGTGACGTTTCTTTTCCGGGATCAATTTGCTGATGGGAAATGTCCCCTTCCATCACACAATTGCCTTTATCCAAAAGTTTATAAAATAAAGAGCAATATTTCTCTTGATCCTCAGTATTCTTGATTTCAACCTTAATTTCTATGTTTGCATCCTGATAATCCTGGTCCAATTCTGTTTTCACAAAAAAATCTCGAATATGTAACTTCGGAATGGAGATGAGGGAGACATCACGGAAAATTCCACTTAGCCACCACATATCCTGATCCTCTATATAGGAACCATCACTGAATTGGTATACTTGAACAACCAGAACATTTTCCCCGGTTTTGATATAGGGGGTAATATCAAACTCGGAAGGCAGACGGCTTCCTTGACTGAAGCCAACCTCCTCTCCATTTACCCAAACATGAAAAGCACTATCCACACCGTCAAATCTTAAATGAATGTTATGTTCGTTCCAGTCACTCGGGAGAACAAAGCTTCTTCGGTAACAGCCTGTTGGATTTTTCGCAGGCACAACAGGCGGATTAACAGGAAATGGATAATATAAATCCGTATAATGCGGTTTTCCGTAGCCTTGTAATTGCCAAATTCCCGGAACCTGAATGTCATCCCAATTAGTAGAATCAAAGTCTTCCAAATGAAAATTCTTCGTGATCATTAATGGATGTTCCGCATAGAAAAACTTCCAGCTTCCATTCAAGGTTTGAACCGTTTTTGACATTTTTCCAGTCAATGTAAGTGCCTCTTCTTCGCATCCAAATGACACGAAATGGGCTCTTGGCTTTTGACGGTTACGGTGAAGAAGGTTTTGGTTTTGTATATCGTTTATCGTAAATGTTGGAGCTTTCATTTTTTCACCTCTAACACAGGGATCTGCCCACTGCTTTTAATGTGTTGTAATGATTTCATTTCCTAAGACTTTCTTTTGATAGGAACGCCATGTAATACACCATTTCGTTGGATTATCTAAATAATCCTGCTCATCCATTTGATGAATTGTGCTTTGATGAGGCGCCGTTTTCACTATCTCAGGATTTTCATAGGCTTCATCTGAAATTTGTTGTAATGCTGAAATATATTCATCTAAATCCTTTTTCGAATAAGATTCTGTAGGTTCTAATGTGAATGGCTGCGGTACAATATACGGATGATGACTTGTCCAGTAATGTAAGCCAAAGTCAGTCATCCTTCTTTGCACATCCTCCGTTGTGATGCCCGTTTCTTTCGTCAGTTGTTCCCAGCTATAACGAACCTGTTCCAGTCTATGACCTTTTACATATGGGGCACTTGCACCATTAATTTTTACTATATGGTGGTACAGATAATTATTGTTTAAAACAGCGGTTTTCGCTACTTCCCTTAATCCTTCCGCTCCCAATGCACGAATCCATGCGTAAGACCGAAGAACGGTTTGGGCAACACCATGAAAGGCACGGACCTTACCTATGGAATGCTTTAAATCATGATTCAAGAAATAGTGTCTATCCTTACACTCCACAATAGGTGCCGGTAAAAATTCCTTTAATTCTTCTATAACACCCAAGGCTCCAGTCGCAGGTCCGCCACACATATGCGGTGCGGCAAAGGTTTTATGAAGATTAAAGAAACACATATCAAACCCGGCTTCCTTAGCTCTTGTAATCCCTAGGAGTCCATTCGCATTAGCTTGGTCATAATAACAAATTCCACCTGCATCATGAACAATCTTTGTAAATTCTTTAATCTTTGGATTAAATATCCCGGTATCCTCAGGATTAGCCACAACAAAACCGGCTGTTCTTTCTGATACGACCGCTTTTAACTTTTCTATATCCGGAAAACCATCTTCATCAGGATGTAGGGTTATCACCTTATATCCTTTTACCGCAGCCGTTGCTGCTTGTGATGGATGAGAAAAAATCGTTGTAATAATTTCATCCCGCATATCTGCCTCGCCACGAACTTCATGATATTTCCGAACGATGGAAGCCATCGTAAATAAAGCCTGTGTTCCTGCACTTGGTTGGAATGAAAAATAATCCATCCCTGAAATCTCTCTCATACATAAATCAAGCTTATGGAATATCTCTAGCATTCCTTGTACAGTGCTTTCATGTTGTAGCGGATGAAGCTCCGTGATTTTTGGATCCCGAACTAGTAATTCGTTAATTTTCGGTATGTATTTCATCGTGCATGTCCCTTGTCCAATCTCCACGTTAAAATCAGATCCAAGTGTTTCCTGTGAAAGTCGAAGATAATGACGTAATACTCGTGCTTGACCAATCTCCGGAAGCTGTGGTTTATCCTTCCGCTGCATGGAAATAGGAATTGCAGAAACTCCATCGCCAATCAATTCAATAACTTGATCATCAACAGGTGGTACTTCTACGCCCTTTTCTCCCGATTGATGAAGTTCAAATATGATTGGCTCATTCCACTTAGCTTGATGAAATTCTTTATTGTTTTCCAGATTACTTTGAATGACTTTCATTTTTAGGCTCCTTTCTATTTACCAATGATTTCTTTCATGATTTGAACGAAACGATCAATATCCGTTTTCGTATGGACCTCCGTAACACAATACAGTGCACTCTGCCCAAGCTCCGGAAATTCTTCAGATAAATCTTTTCCGCCAAATATTTTTTGTTCCAGAAGCCGTTGATTGATTTCCTCGACTGTCATACCAGTTTGATTAAAGTCGACAACAAATTCCTTAAAATAGGAAGATTGCAGACGTGAACCTGTTACCCCTTTAATTTTGTTTAATTGTTCCACTGCATACTGGCTATTTTGCATGATGGCTTGACCTACCTCATACATCCCATTCGGCCCCATTAGGGATAAATATACTCCTGCCGTGATTCCCCATAGCGCAGTTTGTGTCCCAACGGATTCTTTTCCTTTCTCACGAAGGGCAAAAGATGTACGTTCGTAAGCCACGTCCCCAAATCCGTATTCTGTTTCCTTTATCGTAGGAACAATTCCAAAGAGGCGGGATGGATATTCCGCAACAAATACTGGATCATCATTTGTTGCGATGAATCCTGCTTGGCCACCACTGAAATTCATATGCATACCGAGTGGCTGCAAATCTCCGCATACAATATCTGCACCGTAGTGACTAGGGGGAGCTAAAACACCTAGTGAAATTGGATCCACTCCAACGACCATCAATGTTCCATTTTCCTTCAATAGTTTGGAAATGTCTGCACCCTGTGTCTCAATAAATCCTAGATAGGATGGATTTTCAAAATAAAATGCCGCTACCTCATCATTTAATTGTGATTTCAAGTCTTCTAAATTTAACAATCCGGAATCCAATTGGAAATCGACAAACTCAAAATCCAAATCGGGTGTTCCATAATTCATGATGATTTTTTGTCTTTCAGGTGCTACTGTTTTGGCTAATAGCACTTTTTTCCGCTTCGTAATTCGCGCAGCCATTCGAATGGATGTGGCAGCTGCCTGCCCCCAATCAAACGTTGGAACATTGACTACATCCATATCAACTAATTCCGCTACTAAACTTTGATACTCAAAAAGGGCTTGGAAACGACCATGATCTTCATAAGGTTCCCCTGCGTAAGCCGTTAAAAATTCTGAACGCTGATTCACCTCATCACAAACAGCTGGAATAAAATGCTGCCAGCATCCCGCACCTAGGAAATTCAAGTATTCCTTTGAACTAATATTTTGGCTAAGGGTTTCTTCTATATGCCGACGCAATTCATATTCTGTAAGTGCCTTGGGCAGCTTCATTTTCTCCTTTAAATGGAGCTCCTCTGGAATGCATTCATATAATTCCATGACAGAATTTACGCCAATATCTTTTAACATTGTTTGCTGCACTTCTGGTACTGTATTTGGAATATATGGGTGTACTTTAGGTGACATATACTTTACCTCCTTGGAATAATAGAAACTACAAAAATATTTATCTGGACCTATACCTATGCTAACCCGCCGCCGTCTACCACTAACTCTGTACCGGTTACCCAAGAAGCTAAATCGCTGGCAAGAAATAATACTCCATTCGCTATGTCTCTAGGGGTTCCAAGTCTTGCTAAAGGTCGGTCGACCGCTGAGGATACTAAAAATGCATCCTCTACTAGATTTAATTGTTTCGCTTCATCACGTAATAAAGGTGTATCTGTATCACCAGGGCAAATACAATTGACACGTATATTTTGCGGTCCATGGTCAATAGCCATTGCTTTTGTTAAGTTCACAACCCCGGCTTTTGCGGCACAATAAGCTGCTGCTTGGTCCCCGCCTTTTAGTCCCCAACCGGATCCTGTATTGATAATACTTCCGCCACCAGTATTCGCCATTAAGGGAATTAAATATTTTGATAGAAGATAAACACCTTTAAGGGAAACATCTAATACGATATCCCAATCATGTTCCTCTAGTTCCACTACATTTTTCCGTCTAATAACACCTGCATTGTTGAAAAGGACATGAAGTTTTCCATACTCTTTTTTTATATGCTGTTGAACCTTCTGACAATCAGCTGCACTTGTTACATCACAGTTTATAAATTCAGCTGTAAAGCCTTGTTCAACAAGATTACTTGCGGCTTTTTGCCCATTTTCTTCTTGGATATCGAGTAATATGACTCTTCCCCCAACCTCTGCTAATAGGCTGGCTGTAGCAAGACCTATCCCTGATGCTGCACCCGTTACTACGCAAACTTTGTCTTTTACCTGAAAATAATCACGAATCATTTATTCCGCCCCTTCCTTCTTCTCATTTATTAATTGCCCTGCTAACAAAAATACACTAGACGTCCATGTAAATGCTGGATCTCTAAGGCCCTCACCAGTAATAGCATTGAAGTTTTCCGACATTCCCGACTGATTTGCCATCCTACAGAAGTTTTCGGCTGTTTTTCTGGCTAAGCCTTCCTCACCGCAGGCCATTAATCCATCGATTAAAAGCATTGTGGACGGTGCCCAAATAGGACCTCGCCAGTATCCATCATCCTTATAATGTTTACTATCTATGCATTCAGTAGCAAAGCCAAACTCCGTCTGGAATGTTGAATTATTTATTAATCCATCTATCAGGTTCTTTCTTTGCTCCTCCGTAAAACGATCTCCCAATATAATAGGTATATAGAGTAATAAGCTATTCGATTCTATTGGCTCATGGGAATGTGAAAGACATGCCCTGAATTCCTTACCAGTCCAGAAATGATCCATCATTTTATAAAACATTTCATCCGCACGTCGTTTCCATTCATCTGCTTCTTTTGTTTTTCCAAGTTGCTCAGCCACCTTGGCCAATACATCCATTTGAATGATTAAAAATGCCGACAAGTCAGGAGTTTCCACTGGAATTCCTGTTGAGAAAACCGTACTATTATCCCAACCGCTATCATTTCCATGATTATATTGGGGAACTCCATCCATATCGTCATCACGATAAGAGAACCACCAATTGGTCCAACGTACGAGCGGCATATACACTTCTTCTAATTTTTCTTGATCAATGAAACGGGAATGTCTCATCATCCACCTTAATGTCCAGCCATGGATAGGAGGCTTGCAGCAATTCCATAATCCCCACTTATTATTTAGAAAATCAGGTAATGCCCCACTTTCATCCTGCTGATCAAAAAAGATGCAAAATTGATCCCATGCAAGTTCAGGTTGATGCTCTATCAATGCCATTGCATTAAAGCAATGATCCCAGCTCCAAATATTAGTCATCCAGTTCTTCGACATATACATAGCTGGTCTTGTTAATAAGCCATCAGGATTGACGACACATGACCAAGTAATATAAGAGGCCCACTCAAAGCCATTATTATATTCAACTGGAACCTTTAATGTTTTTTGTTTCCACTTTTTAAACTCTGATTCTACTTGTGCGACATTTTCTGAAAAGGGAGACTTAAGGTTTTTCTCCGGTTCGTAAACAAGCTTATATTCGGAAATTGCGAAATCGAAATTACCACTAGATTCATTCGCTTCGCAATGCACGGTAATATATTTGCTTTTATCTACCTCAAACGGTGCATCCACCCTTAACGTCCCGTCTAAAGGAATCAGTCGGAACCGTCTTTCTTGTAAAAAGCTATTAATCTCCCATGTATGATCAGGAAAAGGTAATGCATAATCATATGCACCTACATTCCCTGTTAATTTGACAGTCACATTGGCTCCCTTGATTCGAATCGAGGTATCCGAACTAAAACAGCATTCCACCGTACATTCTTTATCTTCCGGTGAATACAGTTTTAATACGTGTGGTGCCCATTCCATTTCAATATCAAGCATTTTATCATCACGATAAAGCTCGATTTTAAATAAGGCATGATCTTTTTCATCGCCACCGCGGATATGACGAATATATAATGAAGGCTGTTGTTTCCCCCTGTTATGAATAGGGGATATAACTAGGTAAGATCCAAAGCGGCTGAACGGAATCTTCATTTGTTCAATCTTCATCCTGATTGCCTCCTTTTTATGGTTTCATTATTTTAATCCTGTAGACTGTACACCTTCGACAATCTTCTTTTGCGCTAAGAAGAACAACACAAGCGGGACAATACTAATTAAGAAGGTAACAGCCATTACCCCATTAGTATCCACATCATGAACACCCTTAAATTGGGACAAACCAAGTGTTAATGTATATTTGCTTTGATCGTTCAAGAAAATTAATGGACCTAAGTAGTCATTCCAGCTTCCTAGTATATTAAATACTGCTATTAAAACAATGACAGGCCAAACTAATGGCAGATAGATCTTATAATAAATTTGAAAAGAATTCGCACCATCCATTCTTGCAGCCTCATCTAATTCCTTTGGAATCGACATAATGAATTGTCGTAATAAGAAGATATAAAAGGCTGAACCGAACCATGATGGTACAATCAATGCCTTTAATGTATTAATCCACCCAAACATATTGAATTCCATGTATTGCGGAATCATTGTTACATCCCATGGGATCATCATGGTCGCTAAAAGAACGACAAATAAAAAATCTCTTCCTTTGAAATTAAAACGCGCGAACCCATAGGCTACGAGGGTTGATGAAAAGACCTGTCCAATCGTCGTTAGTACGGTAACAATCACACTATTTAGTAAGAAAAGATTAAATGGCTGGCTATTCCACGCCTTTGCAAAGTTTTCAAAATGCCAATGCGTAGGCAGTAGTTTAGGCGGAAATTGATACAGTTCGTCGGGTGCTTTTAATGCAGTGGTAATCATCCAAAAAAATGGAGCAAGAAATAAAATAGATAGTACAATCAATAATCCATAAGTAAAACCCTTTTGTATTCTGTTTTGTGCATTCACAGATGACACCCCTTCCTATTTATTCTCTTTTACTTCATTTTCGTAGTACACCCACATACTGGATGATTTAAACACAAGCATTGTCAGCCCCAATACAATAAGGAACATGATCCACGCATTTGCGGAGGAGTATCCCATTTTAAAATATTTAAAGGCATTTTCGTATACATACATTGCATAAAAGTAGGTAGACTGAAGTGGTCCTCCGCCTGTTAATACCAATGCTAGAGTCAGTTGTTGAAATGCACCGATAATGGTCATAATTAAGTTAAATAAAATGGTGGGGGTTAGCAGAGGCACTGTAATTTTAAAGAATTGGTGAATCCTTCCTGCCCCATCAATTTTTGCGGCTTCATATAACTCTTGAGGAATGTTTTTTAACCCCGCTAAAAAGATAAGCATCATGGTACCTTGTCCCCATAAACTGGCTATAACCATTGCTACCAATGCCGAGCTTGTGTTATTTAGCCAATCCGGTCCAGTAATTCCAATTAAAGATAAAAGATAGTTAAGTATTCCGTATTGACCGTCGTAAACCGATCCCCAGATCATGGCAAGTGCTACTCCGGAGATGACAGATGGAACGTAGAAGAATGTTCGAAACAATGAACTACCCTTTACTTTTTGATTTAATAATATGGCTAACAATAATGCGAGAATAATATTTAAAGGAACAAAGAAAATAGCAAATTTCACTGTGACCCATAAGGAGTGCCAAAATAAGGGATCATCTGTAAACATCGTGATATAATTTGATAACCCAATGAATTTTTTCTCGCCAACAATCGGCCAATCATAGAAACTAACGATAAGGGAAAAAATGAGCGGTCCTAATGTAAAGACTAAGAATCCGATAATCCACGGTGAAATAAATATATATGGTGTCAGCTTCCCCTTTTTTTTCTTCCTTTTTACCTTTAGGGGGATATATCCTTCTCCAACACTTAAATTGGCTTTCATTGATCATTTCCTCCTGTTGTAAAGACTCCGCATCTTGATAAATGCAGAGTCTTTATACATTTTTTACTTGGCTGTTTTCGCAAAGATTGTTGCTTTTCGTATAAGTATATAATCCTTGAAACGGATAGGATTCGCGCTCTTTTCTACATTTCGTTTTTCATTTGGTAGCAGAAAATCACCGTAAAAATCCTACTGCCGATTTTTACTCATATTTAAATAGCACAAAAGTTTAAGAAAAGAGCCTTTTACTTAGATAAATATTTCTCCGATTCATTCACTGCTTTATCTAATAATGGTTTTCCATTTTGTCCAAGCATAATGGCATTAACCGCTGCAGATAAGTTACGATTTACCTCGTTCCAATTTTTGTTTAATAAAAATGCTGGTGTATCTGTAGCATTTTCCAACATTGTATAGAACGGTTTATATAATGGATCATCTTGAACCTTTGTTTCTTCTACTACACTTTTTCTTACCGGAAGGTCCGCTGTTCTCATCTTGATTGCCTTTTCAGAGGAAAAGAATTTCACAAACTTCCATGCCAGATCCTTATTTTTGGAATCCTTTGCAATGGAAATGGAGGAGGAACTAATCACCCCTTTAATAGGCTTAGAACCGAAAGCAGGCATTTCAACTGTTCCAAAATCAGCCTTTGCTTCTTTAAAGCCTTCAAGCGGCCAAATACCACTTATAACCATTCCTAATTTATTTGCTTTAAAAATATCACTCGCACTTTGTTGATTTTTCCCTCCTGTTAAGACAGCAACACCGTCTTTAACCATGTCACCATACATTTGAAGTGCTTCTACCGTCTCCGGACTATTCATTACACCTTTAATTTTCTTTCCATCCGCACTAATAAAGCTGCCTCCATTACTCCAAACTAAGCTTTGTAAATCATACGTATCCGGCTCTGATGTAACAGCAAAACCGTATTGTTTTTTACTTTTATCCGTTAATTTTTTTGCAATATCTTTAAATTCATCCCATGTCCAGCCAGTTTGTGGATAAGAGATATGGTATTGATCAAATAATTTTTTATTGTAATACACAACCATCGTTGAAAATCCAGCAGGCATTCCATAAAGTTTTCCGTCTACTTTCGAGTAGTTAAACAATCCATCATAGAAATCATCCATTTTAAGATCTGCATCTTTTTCTACATAGGAATCTAATGGTTCTAATGACTGATGGTAGGTAGTAAAATCCCACATATACATAACATCTGGAGGATTTTTTGCGCCAAACGAAGCGGCAATTTTTTGGTCAAATCCATCACCATATGCCTCCACTTGAACCTTTACATCTTTGTTTTCCTTTTCAAATTCTTTCGCTATATCTTGTTGAATTTTTAATGTTTCTCCCGTATCCCAGGTTGCAAAACGAAGGACCTTCTTCCCGTCTTTTTCCCCATCCCCAGAAGAATTTGAGCTACATGCAGTCATCAAAAGGATAACAACTGTAACCAACATCGTTAACCACCATTTTCGTTTCTTCACTCGGACCCCTCTTCCCTTCTCTATTTAAGATAAAAAAAAATTTAACCGCTTTCATTTTATCGTGTGTGAAAGCGGTTAGAAACTTCTATTTGTTTTGAATTGTTAGTATTTTTTAATTTAATTTATCTTTAGGAGTTATTTTGTACTGTTTTATTCGTCTTTTTGTTCGATTCTATAATTGGTAGGAGTCAATCCTACACATCGTTTAAACCATTTGCTAAAATACTTGGAATCTTGTATTCCAATTTGTTCTCCAACCTCCTGAACATTAAGGGTAGATCCCATTAACAGCTGTTTTGAAAGTTGAAGACGTTTTTTATCAATAAAGGAATGAATGCTAATACCCATTGTTTTCTTAAAAAGCGTGCTTAAGTGGCTTCTGCTCATTTTAACAGCGGAGGCAATGTCAGAAACCGTCATGGGATAAGATAAATTTCTTACGATATACTCGACTGCCAACAAAATTCCCGTTGGATAATCGGTTAATGGATCAGTTTGGTTTTGTATATGATGCATGGCCGTAACAATTTTCATCCAATCCTGTTTTCCTTGAAGCGGTCCAGCCTGAATCCAGTTCAAGTTGGTCTTTTCTACCCGTGCTTCTGTTAAGTTTGTCAGAAACTCCTTATGGCAGGTATCCTCAATAAAGAAAAAAATGGCTTGCCGTCCAAAATGCAAAGTTACAGACTGGGGTGAATGATTGAAAATAGTTCCGCATGATTCAGGAGGATTTTGAATAAAGAAGACATGATAAGAATCATTCATCCAACTCCAACCTTTTCGAAAAAGAATATTCAATGTCTGCTCAAAATCATTTTCATACCCGTTAAGCCACAGTAAAAAAGATTCCTGAATAACGATTGAATCATTATCCATATTTCCCTTCTTGTTTCTAATCTCCTGTTGAAATTCAGAAAGAAAGTGGTCGATTTCTTGGTCATCAAAATCGGTTTTTAGTAAATAGCCGGAAGCCCCAAGTTTTAGTCCCTCTTGTGCATATTCAAAATCTTTATGGCAGCTAAGCAACAAAATTTTGGATTCAGGGGAATGGGCTTTCACTTTTTTTGAAAGCTCGAGTCCATTTTCCTCCGGCATGACAATATCCGTGATCACAATATCTGGATGGTGGGTTATAAATTCTTCCCATCCTCTTTTCCCATTTGGAGCATCCGCGACCACAACCATCCCATACTTCTCCCAATCTATCGTTGCTTTTAATCCCCTTCGAACAATCGTATCATCATCCACTAGGAGCACTTTAATCGGTTCCATTTGCATCCGTCTCCACCCACCTTTTTGGCCAAGTAATAGAAATCATTGTACCTTCATTAGCAACTGAATCTGTCTGAATAATATACTCCTTGCCATAATGAACCGTAAATTTTTGTTTTATATTGGATAAACCTATCCCACCGCGCCCGACCTTCGAGCTTCTAGAGAAAAGTGTTTGAAGGTTTTCTTGTGATATTCCTTTTCCATTGTCCTTTAAAATGAAGTGGAAGTAGTCATTCAGTATATTAATCTCCAATTCTATCTCACCTTTACCGTCCTCAAAAGCATGAAAAAAAATATTTTCAAGCATAGGTTGGAAGGTCATTCTCGGAATCAATCCGTATTTCAACTTTTCATCCATCCGTAATGTAAATGTGAAGTTGGGACCATACCTTAATTCTTGTATGGCTAAAAAATGTTGGATGGATTCCAGCTCCTCTTCTAAAGAAATTAATTCTATATTGAAATTCAGGTTGCCCTCTAATACTTTCGATAAATGCCTTAGCATAGATCCGATTTCCACATTGCCATCAAGTCGTGCTTTCCACTGAATGGTATTCAATGTGTTAAACAATAGATGGGGGTTAATTTGGTAATGAATCGCCCTCATCTCTGCCTCACGCTTCGCCGTCTCCTTTTCCCTTACCTCTTCCATTAATTGCTTTATTTTATCCACCATCCGGTTAAAATGTAACCCAAGCTTTCCAATTTCATCCTTCATGTGAAAATGCAATTTTGTATCAAATATTCCTTTGCTAACCTCATCAATGGCAAATTTTAATTTCAATATTCTTCTAGTAAAATGATTAGAGAATATATAGGATAGGAGAAGCGCCAGCACAAGAGAAATGCAAATTCCAATAGAGACTATTTTAAAGATAATATTGGATGATCGGTAAAACTCCTCCCGCGGAATCCTGATTTCTATTGTCCAATTATTCGTTTGTGTCTGTTCAGTATAGACAATATCATCTTTATCGTTTTCTCTATTATTATTAGTAGAATAAATGAAACCTCCAGCTTCATTACGTATAAAAATGGTTGAATGGAAACGATTCTCTAATACTTTCATTAATTCAAATAAATCATCTACATTCGTTTCGATTAATAGATAACTATTATTTAAAACACCAAACGAAGATTTAAGTGGTACGATTAAACTAAGTATATGCTTAGGATTATCCATTTCATAATGCGGGGAATCAGATATCCCTATTTCCGAATTTCCACTCTTGATAGCACGCTTCCATAATTCTTCCCTTTTAAATTTATCTATTTCAAGATCATTATGGCCGTAAAAATAACCAGATGGTGTAATAATATATATCCCGCGAATATTAGACTTTTTATGGGCCTCAAGCATTCTTTCCAGATTATTTGCTGCCTTAAAATCAGAATAGGTCTTAGGTATTTGATGCTTTAAATCAATAGAAGTACTGTCCGACACATATTGTTTTATCGCAGCAGCCCCATAGTACATATCCTCCAATGTTTGATCAAGCTGTGTTTCAATTTTTTCGCCTGCAAATTCATTATAATCTGATAATTTACCATTCACCACATTTGCTGATTGCTTGTAAGCAATAACTCCTAGTGTCAATAGTGGAATCAATGCTACCAACAAGAACATAATAAATAATCTTTTTTGCGTACTAAGGCTATTTGTAAACATTTATGGTTCATCCCTCGTCTGTAAAATGTTGCTATATAAAAGGAAATACATGAATATTTGAAATACTAAAGGCAGGAATCCTTCACCGAAGACAAGGCTCCCTGTCCCTTTGTCTCTATCCGTTTCGACAAATTTAGAGATGTCCCTGCGACAATACTTTTTGATCAGCTGGAGAAAGATTCACCACAACCTTTTTATCTGTCCCATCAAGGTCAAAATGAGCGATCGATGTTAACACCCGCTCCCTAGATTCCTTAACAGAGGCAGCAGGCAACCCTACAATTACCATTGATTCCGTATCATATGTAATGCCTCTACCTGCAAACGGTACCCTTCTAAACTCTTAAAGCCAATAATGGTACCATAAACAGTCATAGTAAACCTCCAATTATTGAGTTATTATACATATTGGGATTTTGAATATCTAAAAAATTCGTAGAATAAATCTAGAAGAAATATAGGGGATATTTAGTCAAAAAGAAATGTAAAGGGATACATCTACATTTCCATTTCTACAAAAAAACTTAAAGTCCTTCAAAATAACAAAAAAAATATAACTTTTCTTGTCATTATTCACCCATCATCGGTAAATTTTGAGGTTTAGCCTTGAAAAACTACCATCCTTTTACAACCTTCAATAAAAGTTATCGTGGTCAAGATTGACAAAACAAACTTCTTATTTGGAGCGTCACTGTGACCGTACCTTCGAAAAACAAAATCAATATTTGAAATTTTTATTAATCTGGGTATACTATATAAACATAAAATAAACCAAGGAGGGACAAATCCTTGGTCAATACTTGTAACTACTGGTCTGCAAAGGCAGTATGTTTAGGTAAAATTATTAATGAGAAGAACTATCTTTACGGGTGGTTTCTCTGCGGCTGAAAGACTTTGTTGCTGACCAGACCCTAAAGGACCTCTTAATGGTTCCCCAAGTGTACTACTTTTATTGGCCAAGCTTCAAAAGCCTTCTATTTACTGACGTTTCTTTTTCTGTACCTCTTCACCTGTGAATGGATCAATATATTCCATCATAGTCAATTGTGGTAGGGATAAATGAAGCCAGTTTAATCGCTTAAAAATGCACTGTTCTCATTAAAATCTGTTATAAAACATTCCCGTGAAACCAGATTTTTAAAGGCGTGACGGGCACCCTAACTTAATACCAAACTGTTAACTTCCTACACTAAATGATATTTTGTTTCTTTCGAAAATCCCCAGACAACCCAGAGGATTTGATAAACAGGGGTTAAGAAAATATCAAATAATACGTAGGCTCCACTTTTGCCATAAGCATTCAATAATTTAACTTGCCAAATAATTGCAAAAATAAAATTAGCTACTGGCACCAAATACATTAGTATCCACCAACCGCTTTTTTTAATCAATAGCAATTGTTGAACAACATTTAATATTGGAATCCATGCCATCCAAGCGATATCGTTGCGGCCAGCAATTTTAGCCAAATTCATAAATGCGATCCCATTAACAACGTAACAAGCTACTCCAAAAATCAAATAAAATGCAATAATAGAATTTTCCATACAAACTCCCCTTATTTAATACTCTAATTTTTAAAATTAACCATTTAATAAATCAATAAATAATTGCTATGAAAAATCAGTCGTCTCATTACATGGTGCAATAATCATTATTTCCCCGTTTACATGTTTCTCTATGTTGATATTAATAGCACCGATTATTATTAGTAGCGCTGTAGGAATAAGATTCAAGACAACTCCAATAATCCCTAAAACTAATCCGGCAACTGATAATCCATTTCCTCATGTTTCTGCATAATAATGGTTTGTGGATTATCGTTACTTTTAGTTCCCTCTCCTTTCAATTAAGAATCTTTCTATTTTTAGGAATTATCTATATTATTAATCTAAAATTATTACGAAATTGTGTCAACAACTTTCGCTAAAATTCTACATAAATCTTCATTTAGAATTTTATAGTTCTAATGCTGGTATGTGTTGGTTACTTTCAGTGGTAGTGTGGATAATTATTATAGTTTTTGGTATTAGTGGGTAATTTATTTCTCTTTTATTTAGTTAATAAGCTAATTCAGATACTATTTTTATTCCTTAAACATAATAGCATTTAAATATTTATTCATATTAGTCGATATATATTATGTACGTTCTCGTGTGACAACGGCAAACTAAGAGAAATCTTAGGACGCAAAACTATAGGGGCTACGGTGCAGAGAACACTATGCCAGCCAGTTACCGAATGTGGAGGTGCATACAAATGGTCGGAATACTAATTTTCTTTATGTCAGTAGCCGGAATAATTGGTATTTTTAGCCTAATTAACATCTCTCTTGTAAAAAGAGAAAGTTATGCGGCTGAGGAACATTTTCAGTTCATTTCTGATCAGACGATGGAAAGGAGTGCTAGCTAGCGCTCTTTTTCTATGTAGTAGAGTTTTTACTGTTTCTATTACTTCAAGGAAAGAAATTGGTGTCATGGCTATTAATTTCTAAATAGATCTATTTCTTTACATCAATGCTGCGATAATGAAGTAGTATTTTCATGGTAGGTATTTTTCTAAGAGGATTTTTGTATTTTTTCAAAAATGTCTTGCACAATGTTCACTATCCCATCTATTTCATTATCTGATATATAATTAATAGAAAAGTCATTTGTTCCTCCCGTTATATAATATTTTCCCCCTCCATATAAGGATCGCACAAATACATCTTTAGGATAGTTTTTACTAATGATACTCCCTGGGATCATTAACATATTCATCATCATATTGATTTTCCTTCCATGATAAGATAACCTAATTCAAAAAAATTAAAGGTAAAATTATAATTTACTCAACCTCTTTGTATACAACACCTGGTAAAAACGAAACCATTCAATCGTTCATTCCTTCTCTTCCTTTTTCACTAAAGGAATAAGCTTTGTTGATAATTCCTGTATTAATTCGATAACAGATATCTCTGATTGATTATTTCCTTTTTGAAAGCCATAATCTAAAATTTCCTTCAATTGATTTTCATCTATTTTCCCGTTCATATTCTTCCTCCGTAAGTATAGAGATATTTTTCAATCCATCAAAATAAATGATTATTTACGAATTCTGTGGAAAATGATTTCTAATTTCCATTTTATCTTCCATATATTTTTTCCTCCTATTGGAAAAAACGTTGATTTAAGCTGTCTTGCTAAAAGGCTAATAAAAAAAGGATTCAGAAAAAGAATCCTACGTTTTTATGTGTAATCTAATTTCTCATTGAGATCTATGGATAACAGTTCAAGCACGATTCTAACTAACATGACGAGAACACTTCAAAACCAACTACCGTTTAAAAAAATTGCTATATCCATTCCCCTCTTAAAATACAAATTTTATAGCTACACTTCAAAATTATTGTGTATAAAAGGTTAATGGTGTATCGAAATTCTGAAAAACTATGCATATGGATATAGCATCTTCGTTTCTACTAATTGCTTATATTTTTCATAAGCACAAACAACAGAATTATTTAGTAAATTAAGGATGTAAACGTGACCATAAATTATATCAAAACATAATTCTACATAGAAAATGGTTTTGGTTTTTCATTCCTTAACCCAAAATGGTATAGTATTGTTTCAACAATCCTTTGAGATGCTAGTCCATCTCCATATGGATTACTAGATTTTGACATTAAATCATATTTATCTTTATCATTTAATAATTCGCTTGCTAATTGATAAATGGTCTCTTCTTCTGTTCCAGCAAGTTTTAGTGTCCCTGCCTCCACTCCTTCTGGTCTTTCAGTAGTATCCCGTAAAACTAGTACAGGAACACCTAATGAAGGAGCTTCCTCTTGTACACCACCTGAATCTGTCAAAATTAAATAAGCCTTAGACGCGAAATTATGGAAATCAATAACATCTAATGGCTCAATTAAATGAACTCTAGGATTATTACCCAAAATTTCATTTGCCACTTCTCTAACTGCTGGGTTTAAATGTACAGGGTAGATAACTTGAATGTCATCATGTTCTGCTAATAATCTATTAATAGCTTTAAACATATTTCTCATTGGATGTCCCAAGTTCTCTCGGCGATGAGCTGTTAGTAGAATCAAACGATCATTTCCAATTCTATCGAGAATATCATGCTGGTAAGATTCTTTAATTGTGGTTTTTAATGCATCAATAGCAGTATTCCCTGTAACAAATATTGTTCCAGCTTTTTTATTTTCACGTAACAAATTTTGTTGTGACTGTTGAGTAGGAGTAAAATGTAAATCTGCTATGGCACCTGTTAATTGCCGATTCATTTCCTCAGGAAAAGGAGAATACTTATTCCAAGTTCTCAATCCCGCTTCTACATGACCTACTTTAATTTGATTATAATAAGAAGAAAGACTTGCGACAAACGTAGTACTTGTATCACCATGTACTAATACTATATCTGGTTTTACCTTCTTCATAATATCATCTAGACCTTCTAAGGCACTTATAGTAATTTCTGTTAATGTTTGTTTGTCTTTCATGATATCTAAGTCATAATTAGGCTTTATATTAAAAATATCTAGTACTTGATCAAGCATTTGTCTATGTTGAGCCGTTACGGTTACTATAGATTCAATTTGATCAGTATATTTTTGAAGTTCTAACACTAATGGTGACATTTTTATTGCCTCTGGTCTTGTTCCAAAAACGGTCATAACTTTTATTTTTTTATTTTTCATCTTTTTAACTCCTTATATAAAATTATTTGTTGTAACTTTATTGATTAATATATTAACTATCCAGATAAGTAGTTGTCTGATCCCAAAAGTCCGAGACTCTTTGAGATGATAAAAAGAGGAATCAGGTAATTGTAGTCCTGATTCCATAAGAGAAATCTAATTTGATATACTCTACTTTAAGGATGCTTGATATCTAAAATTAAATGTCATTAGAGAATAATAGCAAACACTTTTAAAATGACAATTTTATATAGTATCGCCTAATCGCTTCTATGCTATAAATGATTTTTGGTAAGTCTTCATAAATTATAGAAAAATATCTTTAAAATAATAAAGTATTCATTAGTACCCTATTTTACATAAACTACGTGTATGGTTTCCAATATTTTCTAACAGTCCCATTTACCTATTTATTATTTAATTTTCTATATTTCCTTTTAATTAGGCTTAGTATGTAATCTAATTCTTTACACTTTGTATAGTATAAAACTACCCAGTAAATAATTAAGCCCAGTACACAAGATGACATAAATCTTAACAGGGGAATAAAACTAGATGTATACATATAAAAAAAGTTCTGTACTAGTATCATGATAATTGCCGACAATAATAATTTAATAAAAGTTGGATAAAGATCTGAGACTGATATAAACCGTATCTTCTTTTTTATACTTTTAATCATAAGTATTGCACTAATAAATGCAGAGATTGCTGATCCAAGTGCTAATCCTCCAATCCCCATGAAACGTATCAACACAACGCTTGAAATAATATTTATTACAACCGCTAAAATACCATTATACATAGGAGTCTTGGTATCCCCTAAAGCATAAAATCCTCTAATTGTGATTTCTCGAATAGCTATAAATGTATAACCTACGGCATAATATTTTAATGCCATAGCTGTTAAATTCGTTGCTCCTTCATTAAAATTACCTCTCTCAAATACAAATGAAACTATATCTTTTGAACTTATTATTGTTATTATAGATATTGGTGTAATAATGATTAATAAAATAATAAGGTTTTTTAAAATGTTCTCACCAAATAATGCATAGTTTTTACTTGATACATGTTCCGTAAGGGCTGGATATAAAACAGTGGATAATGATACTATAAAAACTGAAGTTACAATAGAATTAAGAGAATTAGAATAAGATAATGCCGAAACAGCTCCTTCTTTTAAGCTGGATGCTAGAAATCTATCTACTATAGAATTTATCTGAACTATACTATTACCAAGTAATATTGGCAGTGCGATTACAATCATTTTTTTTATATCGTGATTAATTTTCCCATTAAATGATAGTTGTGCTTTTTTCTTTGCAAATGAAAATAATATTAATACCTGAACTACCAAACCAGCAACAACTGTCCATGATAGAAGTTCAACACTTTGACCCTTTCCAAATAATAAAGTTACAATAATTACAATCATACTTTGAATTACACCAGATATTTGTGCACCGTAAAAAAACTTTTTTGAATTTAAAACCGCCGTTAACATATATTGAGCCATTGTTAGTACAAAGGATCCCATAGTTATACGAGATAGTTTTATTGCTAATTCAACAGTAGCCTTATCAAATCCAGGGGCAAATACCGGAACAAAATAAGGTAATAGAAAAAAAGCCATTATGCTTAATACGAGTGAAATCATTAATGCGATAGTCAAAGCACGTGATGCAAAAATGTCGCCTTCTTTTTCCCCCTTTTTAACAGTCTTACTAACATATAATGAAATAAATGCTGTCGATAAACTGCTACAAACTGCGGGAAAAATCATTCCAGGCATATTTTGCGCGAAAAAATAAGCATCAGTTGATGCACTCGCTCCATAATATGCAGCAATAATAGCTTCTCTTAAAAAGCCAATAACTTTTGAGAGAATTGCAATTAAAGATACTAAAAGTGTCGCCTTAATTACGCTTTTACTTTTCACTTTTTACACTTTTTCCCTTCACTAATTTTAAGAAAGCAATACATTCAAGAGTATTACTGGAAAAATACTCATTACCTTTTAAAGACTCTTTAAAATATTGATACTTTCCATATAAACCACCAACTAGTAAAGGATCTGAATAATATTTTATTAATTTGGAAGCCTTCCTAATAATAATTCTTGACAATGTTTTTTTTCTTATAATATTAGAAATTTTTTTATATGTTGTATCATCTGCCGTTGATTCTATTACATTTAACCCAATAAAGTCTCTTATAAACTTTTTATTTTTCTTTAATTCTAACGGTACTTTTTTCATAAAATTTAAAAACTCTAAATCACATAAAGGTAATATCCATTCATAGCCAAAGTATTCGTAAACTCTTACTGAATTACAAATGAATTTAGATTGTCTCTCTATCATTTCGAAATTATGAAACTGGGCTTCCAACTGTCTATTATTAATATTTTCACAAGTAAAATTGGATGATATTTTCTCTTCTAATTTTGAGGATAAGTTCTTATTTTGGTAAAATTCCCTTTTAATAATCTTTTTAAATTCATTAAAACTAATAGACTCAATATTTAAGAAATCTTTCTGCAGTCTCCCTCCAACTATTGCACCCGCATGCCCAGGTAAAAAAACGCTATTTTTAGGTATAAGTTGTTTCTCGATAAGTTCTTTAACTGCTAAGATTTCTAAAATATGAGGTAAACTAGTAAAATTATTTGCAAATTCACGATACTCTATAAGCTCGGATGATCTTGAAAAATCTTTCCATTTCTTTTTGGAGTAGTCGATTCCTATCCATCTATAACCAAAGTATTCTGCTAGTTCTTTCGCTATTTTCCTTTCCTTACTACCATACTTTCCACAAGTGTAGCAAATTACATTTTTATATTCTACTAAATCCAACATCACCAATAATTCTCGAGAATCAACACCACCTGTTAATGGAACGACAGCCGTCCTACCATCTAGTGTAGTAACCATATTATTAGAAACAATTTTAAAAATATCCTCAAATTCCTCTCTTTGCTTTTTTAAGGATTCTTTTGAAACTAAATCAGTTGAATGTTTAAAATAGAACTGCTTAGTTAATTTGTTGTATTTTTTATTATAAATAACTATTTCTCCTGCCTGAACTTGTTTAATTTCTTTATAAAGTGTGCTACTCCCAGTCACGAAACGTTCAGTTATCTCGAATTCTTCTAATGAAACTACATCTAAATTTACCTTTTCTAAATTGTTAAATATATTCTCAGCAATATTACTAATTATTATTATCTTATCTTTAATAGAATAAAAAAGTGGTAAACTTCTCATACGGTCTACTGCAAATTGGACTTCGTCCCCTGTGTCAATAACAATAGAAAAAATACCATTTAGTAATGGGAGAATTTCATTCAGATGTTTTTCCTTTAACATTTTCTGTAATACTTTTATAGCACTTTCATTTCGATAAAGGAAATTATCTAATACAAAATATCCTCTAAAATTAATGTTTCCAATTTTAATCCAGGGATAGATTTTAGTTTTATTTGTTAATACCTTTGTCACTTTTTTTCCCCCAATAATTGAGATTAATAATATTTTTTACAACTCTTTTACTTTTAAAGAATAGTAATTCTAGTAGTTAGAGAACAACATCTCAATTCTTGACAATCGATATAAATTAACTATTTATTATGCGCTAAATTTAATTTCCTTCTTGGAAGATAGAATAGAACAATACAAACGGCTAAGAAGCCATGAGATAACATTACAGTAAAAAAAGATGAACTAATTAGATTTAAACTGGAAGTTATTATACTTGCAATAATAATACGTGAATCTAGCTCTGCAGTACAAGCGTCCAGGAAACGAAGTGCTGTAATTATTAAAAAAGGCATAATAATTACTCCAATTAATCCCATGTTATAAAATGCATCAGCAAATAATCCATTATTTGCTGAACTCCCATAATAATTATTTCCTATTATGTTAGGGATTCTAATATCATATGGGGAATTTAAACCTAGTTTTCCAACAAAACTTTGTCTGAAGTAATCAAATTGATTTTTAGAAAAAAAGTCATAATAAAAGTAATTTAATAATTGCGGTAAAAACATAAGTCTACGTATAAAAATACTCATCACATTTGTTGTTTCTAGGATACTCTTCTCCAATATAGCAATTATATTTATTAAAAATAATATCCATGCAAACCAAGATATCCTATTTTTTTTATAAATCACATAGCCTCCAAAAGCTAATATTAAAGAAAATAGGACTGATTTTGAACCATCCACAGAAAATATCAATAACTGAATAAAGCCTAACCAAAGTGCGATCATTCTTTTTTTTCTAGACAAAAAATAAACTATTATAGTTGGTAAAATAACCCTAGAAGTTGCATATATATATTTGAGAAGAATAAACATATTAAAATCCCTAGCTTCTTCTCTTAATTCGTATACATTGAATATATTTAAATTTATACGAAAATGTGTATATCTAAAAGAAATATAAAGAATAACTACTGAAAAAGTTATTAAAACTATATTAGTAATTAAATTACTTTCTTTAGGATTTACTTCCTTAAACTTAAAATACGGAATTACTTTTTGAAAAATAGTTAACATTATCCAATATAGAAGAAGTAATATTAAAAATTCCCCTTCCATTGGCTTAAATGCCATTAGTACAGTAGCTGGAATAAAAGCGATTAGATATAGAAGTGTTATTACAGCACTGGATGGTTTATTACTTTTATAATTCCTTTGGATAAACGGAATACTTATTATCAAAATAATCCACGTTAAAATATACCTTTTAGTACTATAATCAATAGTAAAACCACTATAGGCCCAACCAGGATTAACTTGATATATGTATATTAAATCAAGTGTAAATCTATAAAGTACAATTCCAACTAAAGACCATACAGAACTTGGCCGATATACTTTTGTATTACTAGTAAATGATCCTTTATCTTTCAATACAGATCCTCACTTCCAAAAATATTATATTGAATACAGTGAAACATTTTAACAAATTATACATAGAAAATCGAACAGAGAAACTTTTTAATTTCACTAAATACATTATAAATGTGTATTGATTTAGAAAATTAAGTATTTGGATATTCTTAAACAAGTTTGAAATAATATTATTTTATACCTTAATTAATATTCTCTTTATTAAGTTATTTAATTTTTGGCAATATGATTAGAAACCTTTTAGAATTAAGCACTTATAATAATCATCATTAGGTTTTTATATTCTTTATTTATTGCAGATATTATAGGAATTTTCTTTTTACTAGTATCATATATTAAATTATTCGCTTAAATGAATTTCTATTAACTTTTGGTGGATTCAACATTGAGTTCCCACTTTTAACCAAGTTCAAAATTTCACAATATGTTGCTTTAGCATATACTACTCTGCAATGAATATTTCCAACTTTTCTGTACAGATTTTTATCCTCTGGTAATTTTTTATATACCTTTTTAATATTTTTTCTATAGAGCTTAGCTTCCTTACCTTCAATCATTTCTCTTCTAGTTGTAACACCTTTATTATTAATTACTGTTGCTGTATATTTGTTAGATAAATATTCATTAAAATATGGGTATATATCTTTATAAATATATTCAATGCAATGTATCAAAGTCAATTTTATTGGATATTTTCCCATTCCTATCATAAGTACTTTACTCTCATCCTTCTGTGAAAAAATATAATATGGAGAATATTGATCAAAACCAAATTCACTATTTTTATGATATTTTGTTAAGTTATACGCCTCTTTTCCAAAAGCGCACACTGAAAAGTGTGAACATTCACTTCTTTTTACACCTTTTATTTTTCGAAACTCTTCTGAAAGGGCTCCTGCGTAAGAACTAGTATTTCTAACATCAAAATATTTTCTATCATCTCCGTAACTTGGCATCAAGAGAGTTCCGTCTTCACCAAGAAATTCAATAAATTTATTTATAAAACTTTTTGGGGTACCTGAAAAATTATAAAATTTCCTCCAAGATGCATGGAGCATTAATGTGTCACCTTTTTTTATCCCCATACTTTTTAATGTATTAAATAATTCCTCCTCCGATATTTTTCTTTTATAAAAAATTCTTTCAAGATGTGTTTTATGTCTATCTACAGCATCTGTTATTTTTTCGTTTTCCTTACACTTTAATACGAATCTTATAATTTTCCGAAGAAATTTCCTCATGTTATAACTTTCACTCCTAACATTGTTATGAAAGTACTAACTAAATTACCATAATAAAAGTTAATATACTTAGTCTATTATTTACCTAATAAAATAATTTATAGTTTTGGTGTATATAAATTATAGATGTTTATTTTTAATACATATTACAAAATAAATAATGAAAAATGTTATTGCATTTATATTTTCATTAATATTAATATAGTTAAAAAACATTGTATATTTAGTACTTAATACCTATTATTAAATAAGGATTTATCAATAATGAATAACGATTATCTGTAGTTTCTTATAAAAAATCACTGTATGTTTCTTCCAACTTTTGATTTACAATATCATATCTCCACTTTTCATAAAACTTTCTTCCATTATTTTTAAGTTTATTACGATATAATGAATCATTCTTTAGCTTTATTAATGCCTCGACTAATTCATTTTTATCTCTATCCTCTACCGCAATCCCAATTTCCTCACTCTGAACTATTTTTGAAAGTTGGGTTCCTTTTGAAACTATAAGCGGTAACCCGCAAATTGCTGCTTCATAAAGACGGTTAGGTAAAGCAATGCGTACGTTTTGAACCTTGGTATCATACATAGAATAAACACAATCAATTTTTCCGTATAATGATGCTATTTCTCGTTCATAATTATAAGGACCATAAATATACACATTATTCTTTTTTTTACTATATTCAATAATTTCATTCAAATCGATGCCATTCCCAGCTATTAAAACATCAATATCAGCTAGTTCTGAAGCATCAATCAATAATTTAAGCTGTTCCTTATATCTGACTTTACCTATAAAACCTATTTGAAATCTACCATTTTCCTTTGCCCTATATTGTTTAAATATAGATTCTCGTGGTGTATTCGGCAAAAATAGAACGGACTTTTTAGGAATCAGACTTTTGTAATATGAAGTCCAAAATGATTCTGAAGTAACTATTAGTCTGTCCACCACACTCATACCGATACTTTCTAAGATAAAAAGAATTTTCTTTATTATTATCTTCAAAAGAGATTTAGAATTATTAAGTGCCATACTATGAATGTCACTTACTTCGTAAATTACTTTTGGTCGTTTTCTCCTAGTAATACAATAAAACCATGTTATTAGTAGCATATCAGTTTTGGTTACATGGATGCATGACGGATCTTCCTTCTTTAAAAATGAGAAAACCTCTCTACAAAAAAGAAAAGTAGAACCAAGTCTTTTTAAGGGTTGCCCCTCATTTGCCAACTTAATAACGCGATTCATGTGTACTTTTGGAGGAAAAGTTAAGTTATTTGCATCGTCAGTTCCCCTATCCCAAAAAATTACTGAGGTAGTCCCTACGGTAGTTGCTGTATTTATTCGTTTAATCACCCTAGGAATCGGTACAAATGGGATAACAAATACTATTCTCAAATTTACACATCCCTTCTAAAATTTTTGTATTTGAGAAATCTCAGCCCTTCTAGTACTAATGAATCTTTCATAGTATTGATTATTAACTTTACTAATATTGTAATATTCAGTCTTGATTAGTAACAAATTAAAAGTTTGATAAATAATATCTTCACCCATACCCTTCAGGTCATTTAGTATAGTTGAATCACGCATAGTTAAGTTTTAGCCACATTCGGTTTCGCACTCTTGAAAATTAACTTTCATTTTTTCAATAAAGACAAACTAACGTCAAATATTTTCTGGTTTTCTTTCATTATACAAATCATAGTATTGAACAACATATAAATGCATTTTAATTTAATCTAGCATCTCAATGTAGCCATGTTAGAAGAACAACAGTATTTAACTTATCTCTTTACTTTAATTATGGTTTAATTCCAAAAGGGTACGTCCTTAATTCCTATCTATTCCTAAATTCAGCAATTATCTCTTTAATCAATAATCAATTGGCTTTAATTTATAATTTATACGAACCTTCCAATTCGCAAATATTCTTCGTATCAAGAATAAGCTTGTTTTTAATAATCCCCATATTATTCTTAATATGATCATGTCCAACCATAATAACAAGAATCTCTATCTCGTTTAAAAAATCCTCGAAATTCAAAAATTGATCATCTAAGATTTTTTCTTTTACATATGGATCAAAGACTTTTACTCCAAATGCTAAATGTTCATCCATTCTTTCAAGTAATTGAAGACTAGGGCTTTCTCTTACATCATCAACATTTTCTTTATAGGTTAATCCATATAAACCAACTTTTGTTATATCATTAATCTTATGTTCTTTCATAATATCTCTAATTCTACCTAATACGTGCCGAGGCATAGAATCATTTATTTTACGAGCAGTTAGGATAAGATTTGTTAAATCTGGATAATCTCCAACTAAAAACCATGGATCTACTGAAATACAATGTCCTCCAACACCTGGACCTGGTTGTAATATATTTACCCGTGGATGCATATTTGCAATTCTAATAATCTCGTAAACGTCCATATTATCCGTACGACAGATTTTAGCTAATTCGTTAGCATATGCAATATTTATATCTCGATAAGTATTTTCTACAACCTTAGACATCTCTGCAGATCTAATATCAGTCACCAAGATTTCTGCCTTACAGAAGTTTGAATATAGCTCTTTTATTTTTTCACCTATTTCCATATTATCTGCCCCAATAGTTCTTGAATTGTGTTCAAGCTCATGGATCATATTTCCAGGTATAATTCTTTCAGGTGCATGTAACAAATGAACATCTTTTCCAATAACAAAACCTCTTTTTTCTATTTCGGGTCGAACGTATTTATCAATGGTTCCCGGCGAAATAGTTGATTCAACAATTAATGCTGCACCTCGTTCACAAACATCTAGAACACTATTCACTGCAGAAACAACATACTTAGGGTCTAGTTTCTTGTTATTTTTTAAATAAGGAGTCGGAACAGATATAATATAAGTGTGTGTTTTCTGATATTCAGTAGTAAATTGAATGCCATTTGTAAGGGCATCATTAAATAATTCTTCTAACCCCTCTTCTTCAAATGTAAGCCTGCCTTTTTTTAATGAATTTACTAGATTAGTATTATAATCAGTTCCTACTACTTTCAATCCACTCTTTGCAAACATAAGAGCAGTTGGTAAACCTATATAACCGAGCCCAATTACATTAATCATGAAAGAAACATCCTTTCTTTTTCTCTACTACTTTCTTTAATTAATTAGATTTATATTAAATTTTACAGTGCACTTCTTATTGATTATGGCACTTCTTACAGTCACGCAATATATCTCTTCTTTTTTTTGATAATACAAGCTTCTATATGCCTTATCTACTTCTACTTGACCATCTGTTATTATTTTGCATATGAGGATATTTTCATGATATAGTTCAAATCCTGATGTATTTATTATGACTTTGCACGGAGTATGAAAATAAAAATCACAGTACTCACCTGTACCAAAAACTTCATCATCAATCAAATAACCATTTTCACATTTTTCTATATATCTACTATGTTCATAGCCATTCATAGATACCATTGTCCCTTTAAAACATGTGTTATCAAAATGTATTCCTTTGCGTCTTGTCCAGTCTGTTATCAAAAATGCACCTTTTTTATTCATCTGCTCAATGCCAGAGAACTTTACAGTATTATGACCCGTTGTAGAAGTAAGCTTTTTTCCAAGATCACTTGCATAAGAATGGGTGCCACTATCACATAGGATATTTACCCCTTTATGCCATAAATCTATATGAAGTTGATCCATGTGAGCAGGTCTAGATTTATAGTTTTGAAGACAAGTCATTAAAAATCCAACGCCATGATGAAACTTATAAAAGCCAGATTCATCAAAGGAAGATGTTTCGCGTAATATTTTTTCAACAGGTAGATTTTTTTTAGGTCCAAACCATAATAGTTCCTCATCATAATAACCAGATTCATATAGTCTTTTACCCTCAATTAATGCGTACACTGTATTCAAGACAGGCCGAAAATCACGATAGTCACAAGACGTCAAAGGAAATATTAGAGCTCCATCATTTGAACCATAGTTTGGAACGTCTCCGTTATCATTTTGAACTTGATATAATAAGAGTACGCTATTTTTTATTCTTTCTTTTTCAGATATATTCATTTGAGTCTTTTCGCTTATTTTATATATACACTCAATAATTTGAAGAGTGAATCTATGATAATTAAATGAATATTGTGTAAAGCCGCCATCTTGTAAAAATTGATTTTGTATTTCTTTATCAAGAAGTTCGTATGCTTTTTTGACTCCACTCTCATCACTACAACACCAGGCACCAACAATTAATCCACAAATCTCTGAAAAGGTGTGATTATTTTTAATACACTTATGTGCATAAAAAAAGTTTGATAACACTTTCCTATAACATACTTTCACAATAGCAGTTACATTATTTTGATCATCCTTAGTAATAACTCCACAACTCTTGAAAACTGAATATGCGATTAGAACATTTATCATGCGTAGAGTACATTCTTGTCCACACTTAAAGTTTGCACCATATGGATACGGATTTTGTTCCAACCAATCTCTAAGCTGATTAGAAAATGCTTTATAGTATTTCAAATCCTTAGTTAAAAGATATGCTCTAATAAAGTAAAACAAATGTGTAAAACGAGATGCTTCCCAAACAACTTTAATATCTCCTAATTGACTATCAAAGTCTGGTATTTCATACCATTTGATATTTTTTTCACTTTCAAAACCAGTTAATGGATTATAATTCCAGTTAATAGGATTACCATAATCAAGTTCAATTGAAGAAAAACCCTTAATAATGCCATTAATTGCTTTATCAGCAATAGAAATAATTTCAACTTTTTTCTTTTTTGGTAATCCATTTAAGAAGGTTGTAATTTTTGAAATATCAAAATCAAATATATCTATTCTTTTTATCTCAACATTTTTTTCATAAAATCTTTCGGTAACAGGGATTGCTGACATTGTTTTTAACTTTGCTGTATATAAAGCACGATTAATTGTCCACTTCAACCCATATTCAGTTATAAGTGATTTAACTACATTTTTCATGAAATTAAATCCTCCATTACTTGTTTCAATTTTTGGGTTAATACTTTATAGTCAAAATGCTTTGCACCATTTTTAGCATTTTGACTCATCTCGCTATAGATTTCATTAGGCATTTTATAAATTTTCAAAATAACTTTTGCTAAGTCTTCCGGGGTATCTTTTGTCAATGATAACCCACAATTATATTTTTCTAATGGGCTAAATCCCATTTGAACAGTTGATATAATTGGCCTACCAGACGCCATATATTCAAACAACTTGTTTGAACTATTCCCTCTTGACCAATTGTACTTTGTTTGAGAATAATTCAATATGTTAACTGTAGATTTGCTCAACACATATGGAATATATTTTTTATCTACATATCCCTTCATCTTAACATTAGATAATCCTTCGTTATTTACTCGTTTTTTTAAATCATTTAATTGATTCCCGTCGCCATAAATTAAAAATTGAATGTTTTCGTATTCCTTTAATAATCTAGCCGCGTCGAGGATATTTCCTACATTATTAATAGGACGTATTGCACCTGTATAAACAACATTAAACTTACCGCTAAGTAAGTCTTCATCTTGTAAAACATTATTTTTAATCTGCCAATTAAATGAAGCGATATCTACTCCATTATTTATGTAATGGCATTTATCCAAGTTAATTTCTCCGCCTTGTTCTGTTGTCCAATTTCTATCTCTGAGATAGCCCGTATCCCCTTCTTTTAAAAACACTAGTGCATCTGCTCTCTTGTAGACCCAATGTTCTCCAGCTATAAGAAGTTTCCCTAGAATACTAGTTTCTTTAGTCTTTCCGAAGGCAAATATTGCCTCTGGCCACAAGTCTCGAATTTCACATATACAAGGAACTTTGAGCTTTTTTGCAATTTTTATTCCTGCAACCATTGCTAAAGGGTGCGGAGATGAGGCAATAATTACGTCAGGTTTGCCAAATTTATCAGAGTGTTTTTTTGCAATACTAAATACATTATTAAAATAAGCATACATATTTTTTACTCTTGCCAAAGTATTTTTAGCAGAGGAAGGGGTATTTACAAATACAAAAGAGACATCTGAGTAATCTTCTACAACATAAGGAGCTTTATCACTAATTAAATTTAAATCTGAAAAATGAAGATATGACGCAGCAAACACTGTAGTCTTATAATTTTCATCGTTCATATTTATTGCAAAGTTGTACGGCCTTATAAATCCATTCATAGTTGGCGGTGTTGCATAATGGTGAAAAACCCATATATTCTTACAATCTGTCAGTTCATCCATAATTTTAATCACCTATTCTTTTCTGTTGCGATAATTGATTCTTCAAACGAAAGAGTCTCATATTCTACTTTTTCCCCATTTATTAAATCCATCGGACCACCTGAAATTCTTTTATCATAAACGAAAGAACCAAATACTTTCCTTATTGTTCCTGACAATTTTAGACCAATTATGACAGCCCAGTTAAAAAACTTTGATGTCTTGATTTCCTTATCTTGAACTTTTGCAATAAGCCGAACTAGATTAGTGGTATTCACATAATCTTTATTTTGTGGAAAATATAAACCACCTTGATTCTTCTCAATTAAAATCCTTATAAATTCAGATAGATTATCAATAAATATCATACTACGCTCATTTTCTATATCAGGGAAAATTGGTAGCCTTCTTGCCATGCTCGCTAGTCTAGCATAGTTCCCAGGACATCCTTTTCCATACACAATTGGAGGTCGTAGAATTGCAATAATAAAATTATCAGAATTATTTTCTAATAAAATCTGTTCTGCTTCATATTTTGACTGAGCATATGGAGTTTTGGGTGTTGGTATTGTATCATTAGTAATATATCCTGTTTCAGTGCCATAAACCCCCATAGTACTTAAGAATATAAATTGCTTCACACCTTCATTTTTCGCCTTTTTAACTAACTCGCCTGTTAGATCTCTATTTACTTTAAAATACTTAGCTGTATTGTTTTCTTTAACATGCACAACTGCTGCAGTATGAAAAATAACGTCGTATCCAGAGAAAGACCTTTTTTTCCAGTGATCATCTCTTACACTAATAGCATCTACAGTATATTTATCAGAATACTGTGACATCCATTTTTGAAATGATACACCTATATAACTACTAACTCCTGTAACTAGTATCTTCTTCATTTGAAATATTCTCCTCTTTTGAAGGTGCTACTTCTTTAGAACTAATATTTATTTCAGCCAAACACTTATTTATATATTTTTCTTCCCCGAATAAAATAACTCCAAGAGTTCTTATAATAATTTTCAAATCAAGTAATAAAGTGAAATTCTCTACGTAATAAACATCTAGTTTATACCTATCTTGTAAGGAAAGATATATATTTCCACTTACCTGTGCTAAACCAGTCATACCTGGTTTCATATTCAGCCTTTTAGAAATTTCATCTGTATAATCAGCTAAAGATGCCACTCTCTCAGGTCTTGGACCAACAAGACCCATTTCCCCTTTTAATACATTTAATACTTGAGGAATTTCATCAATTTTACTTCTTCTAAGAAACTTACCGATTATCGTGATACGGTCATCATCTTTCATTACTTCTTGGCCTTTAACCATTTTTTCCGAACCCGGTCGCATTGTTCGAAATTTGTATACCTTGAAAAGTTTTTTATTTAACCCAGGCCTATCTTGTGAGAAAAAAACTGTTCCAGGTGAAGTAGCTTTAATTAAAATTGCAATTAATACCCATATTGGAAGAAAGGGAATAAGAACTATTAAAGAAACAACAATATCAAATAAACGCTTTATTAATTTTTGAAATTTCCTTTTTTTCATGCTTATCCCTCTATCTCATATTCAATTGGAATCAAATAACCATCATTAAGTTTTATAGACCCATCATCTTTATTTGTTTTAGCTAACCAAACTCTGTAAGTTTTATCGCCATCTTTATAAAACGCACCAGGATAGGGATGTGTAACTGCGCGTACCAACTTATCAGCTTCATCCATAGTCATGTTACTAAAAATCTCACCATCTTCTGGCTTTCTACTAGGCCATTCAGTAGCATCCGCTTCATTTTGCTTTGTAAGTGTAATGTTGTTATTCACAATATCATCCCAATGCTTCGCAATAAGTGTAATGTGCATATCGTCCACATTTTTATAAAGTTCTGTTGCTGCAATCCTCTGATCTAGTTTAATTACCCCTTGACCAATAATATCACCGGTATCTATACCTTCATCCAACTTAAACATTGTTACACCAGTTTCTTTTAACCCTTTTATAATTGCCCATGGTATTGCAGCTCTTCCCCTACCAATTGGCAATAAAGTAGGGTGCATGCCTATACAACCATACATTGGTGTTTCAAGCACATCTTTCTTAGCAATTTGAGACCAACCAATAATAAATAACCAATCAATCTGGTATTCTTTTAAAGCACTAAGAACTACTTGATCATTGATATTATCAATCTTCAATAGAGGTGAATTGTGTTCAGTTGCAATTTTATCTAAATATATTCTTCCGGACTTATTCTTAGCTCTTTCATCTTTCAGCGTAATAAGTAAATCCAGATTTCCACCAATACGATGTATTTCTTCAATACAACTTAGCCCTAGTTGAACACAGGTTGCAAATGCAATTCTCTTTTTCAACTGATACCATCCTCTCTACTTTCTAGAACCCACGTCTAAATACACTTTCAAAAGCTTCTGCATATACCATACCTGATTGTCCACCACGATAAGCAGCCAGACCTTTAATAGCTTCCTTGCTTCTTGGATGTGGATAATCTCTCATTACCCCACGATATTGTGCAAGCGCTTCTATCTTTTTATCCACACTCAATTCACCAACTTCTATAAATGTATTAGGTGAAAACTGGTTAAAAGCTTTATTTAATCCCCACTCAGTAGAAGATGGAACTTCCATGAATAAAAGCTCTTTTAAAGGAGTTACATCACTTCTTCTTTGGAATAACCTAACTGCAGCTTGACAGGCCATAGAAGTGTGTAAATGGTCATTATTTAAATCTGACGGATGATGAGTTAATACAACTTCAGCATTTGTTTCAAGAATTGCAGATTCAATAAACTGAACTAGCTTTAAATGCTCAGCATTATTAAATTCTATGTTCGGAAAGGTACCTTTGAAGATTCTATCAACACCTAATATATTCATAGACTTATTCACATCTTCATTAAGTTCATCAGTAGTAGGACGGAAGTTTCTAGCATTTACTTCCCCCGATAGAATGCAGACATTGACTGAATGTCCTTCCTGAGCAAGCTTATACATTGTAGCTCCTGCCCCTAATACCTCATCATCTGGATGCGCAACAACAACTAAAAATGACATTTGATTTCCCTCGCTTAATTTATATACATCAATATTTCTTCATAAACTTAAATTTATTCTTGTAAAATTAAAATCATTTGTACTACAAATAATAACATTACTTTAGTCGCCTAGTACTTACTTGAAAATCACTCTTTCAACTAACGACTAAATACTTTGTTACCTTACCAATTCTATGTTCAAAAAAATTTTTTTGAAAAATAATAAACATTTATAGTTCGAGGAGATATTTAATATCTCCTCGAAAGGCAGATTTCTCCATTATTCTTAGGAGCTACTAAGGCTAATAAAAAAGCACTAAACTACTTTCTTTCAAATAGTTTGTGTACTTAATAATTGTTTTTCTTTACTAAATTTCGTATTCGCAACACTAACAAGAATATCCTTAACCTCCGAACCATCCTTCAGAGCCAGCTTCTCTATCAATGAAAACAACTCACCTTTCCCCATTGGCTCTGCCTTACCAATATGAATTTTCGGAAACACTTGCTTTACCTGCACCTCATTTTCATTCAACAACTCTTCATAAAGCTTCTCCCCAGGTCTCATCCCAGAAAACTCAATCTTTATTTCATCTTCAGTATAACCAGAAAGAGTAATAAGGTTCTTAGCTAAGTCCACTATCTTCACTGGTTCCCCCATATCAAGTACAAATACCTCACCACCACGTGCTAAAGCGCCTGCTTGAATAACGAGTCGAGAAGCCTCCGGAATCGTCATAAAATATCTTGTCATATCCGGATGTGTTACGGTAACAGGTCCACCAACCAAAATCTGTTGCTTAAAAAGTGGAATAACACTCCCTCGGCTCCCAAGAACATTCCCAAAGCGCACCGCAACAAAATTCGTACTGCTCTCTTTCGCCAAATTCTGAATAATCATCTCCGCGAACCGTTTAGTAGCACCCATCACATTAGGAGGATTTACAGCCTTATCAGAAGAAATAAGTACAAAATTCTTAACTCCAAAAGTATCAGCTGCTTCTGCTACATTCTTCGTTCCAAAAATATTATTCTTTACAGCTTCCATTGGATTATCTTCCATTAAAGGTACATGTTTATGTGCCGCTGCATGATAGATTACATCTGGTTTATACTCATCAACAATATTAAATGTCCGAACACGGTCTTGCACATCTGCAATTAAAGGAATGATTTCAAAATGATTGCTATATTTCTTTCTTAATTCCATATCAATCGTATAAATACTGTTTTCACCATGTCCTAGTAATAGGAGCCTCTTAGGTTTAAACGGACTTACTTGTCTACATATCTCTGAACCAATCGATCCACCTGCACCAGTAACTAATATCGTTTTACCTGTTAATTTTTCAGATATACTATCCATATCTAGTTCAACTGGCTCTCTACCAAGTAAATCTTCTACTTGTACATCTCGTATACTGTTAACGGAAACTTTCCCTGTAATTAAGTCTTCTAATAATGGAATAATCTTTGTCTTTGCTTTCGTTTTTGCACATTCTTCATAAATTCCTTTTATTTTAGCTCGCTCTAATGACGGAATCGCAATGATTATGTTTTCAATTATTAATTGTTCCACTAGTCTAGGAATATCTTTTATCGTACCTTTTACGGTTAATCCATAGATTTGTAATTTATACTTTCTAGGGTCATCATCTACAAATGCAACAGGGTATAAATCACTAGCTGAATTTTTCATTAATTGTCTCACTACCATTGTTCCAGCTGATCCTGCTCCTACAATTAATGTTCGTTTCTTATCAGGATCAGGAGCAATAAAGCGATCTCGAAAGACTCTCCAAGAAAATCTAGATCCGCCAATTAATATCACATGCATCATCCACGTAAGAGTTAGTACTCTCAGATAAATATCATGATTAATTAATAGTTGAATGGCAGCAGTAAAAAAGATAGACAAGGTAATTGCTTTCACAATGGCTAACAGTTCCCCAACACTTGCATATTCCCATGCCTTTTGATATAGCCGATAAATTGTAGCGAATATATGATGGCTTAATAAAAGGGTAATCGAGCTTATCCAAATCATTGGAACCGAATATACATTCATGTACGGGTTTAACACAAAATATCCTATAAAAATAGAAAACAAAACAATTATAGAGTCTAATAATACTAACAAAGGAATTCTTTTATGATAGGACAACCTTTCTCCCTCCTTACTACAAGAGATATTTTATTTACGATCTTTTTTCTAAAAGTTCATCCTTTAGTAGCAAATGAAGATACTCTATTAATTCTTCTTTCATTTCTACATTCTGTAAAGCAAACTCCAACGTCGTTTTTACAAACCCCAACTTCTCTCCAACATCATACCTTTTCCCTTCAAAATCATAAGCAAACACTCTCTGAATCTGATTAAGCTGTTGAATCGCATCCGTCAACTGAATCTCCCCACCAGCCCCAGTCTCCTGCTTTTCCAAAAACATAAAAATCTCAGGTGTTAACACATAACGTCCCATAATCGCTAAATTAGAAGGCGCCGTCCCTTGCTTCGGTTTTTCCACAAAGTTATCCACTTGATAACGTCTGCCTTCTTGTGAAGAAGGATCAATTACGCCATAACGATGTGTTTCATTTTCAGGTACCTGCTGCACTCCGATTACAGATGAAAGCGTTTCCTCAAATTGATCTATTAATTGTCGCAAACATGGTGTATTACTTTGAACGATATCATCGCCTAATAACACCGCAAATGGTTCATCCCCAATAAAGTTCTTCGCACACCACACTGCATGTCCCAATCCTTTTGGCTCTTTTTGACGGATATAATGAATATTTGCAAGATTAGAAGAGTACTGTACTTTCTCTAACAGATCCAACTTCCCTTTTTCAGCAAGATTTTGCTCTAGTTCCATTGCATTATCGAAATGATCTTCAATTGCACGCTTTCCTTTACCTGTTACAATAATTATGTCTTCAATCCCTGATGCTACAGCCTCTTCCACTATGTATTGAATCGTTGGTTTGTCCACAATTGGCAGCATTTCCTTTGGCATTGCTTTCGTTGCTGGTAGAAATCTTGTGCCAAGACCAGCCGCTGGGATGATTGCCTTTCTTACTTTTTTCAACTTTCTTCCCCCAATTATTTTTACTATTTTATAAAAGAATGATAATAAATACATGTTTTGTCCAAAAATAAATATTTAATGAAAGAGCATCTTACAATGCGCTTTCATTAAATATTTAAAGATAAACATTCGCATTTGGTTGCAACATACAACCAATTGATAGAACAGTTTATTACAATCAGCTTGTAATCTTCCTCGAAGATTGTTTTTAAAATGGGCATCTAACCCATCCTCACACCACACTACCGACGACCTGCGTCTAAGGTAATAGTTGAAATTGCCCACAGCGTGACCGAGTGCCTCCAGTGATAGTGGACAGGAGACATTACCGAGTATAATAGAATGAATTCATTCTAAGTTCTATTTCAAAGAATCTATTATCATTGAATTTCTGTGTATGCAATAACCTATCTATTTAAATCTGTTAAAAAATCCCTAAAAACTTTTTTTGCTTAATTTTTTCCGGTGCTTCACGATAGATATTCTTACCATCTACTAGAAGTTCCGCATTATCCATAAAATAATAAACATAATCTATTCCATATTTTTCTTCAATCGTATCCAATGCTTCTGCAAATTTAAATGGACGAGTCTTCACATTATGCGCATCTGAAGCAATGAAATGCGTTAGATTCGCTTCCATAATTTGCTCTGTAAACTTTTGAATCTTTTTCCCAAAATACCCTACTAAACTAGCAGCAGTAATTTGCGTGGAAGCCCCATTTTTCACAAATTCATATAGTTGATTTGGATTTTGTATAAGCTCAGCGTTGCGTTCAGGATGAACGATAATAGGCTGTAAACCTTTGAGTTGGATATCATATAATAGTTTCCCAGCATAACGTGGGACATGACCTGATGGAAATTCTATAAAAATATATGAGGATTGGTCGGTTAACGTAAGGATTTCACCTTGTTCGTAATCTTCTAGGATTTCACCGTAAATGCGATTTTCTTGTCCTGGTAAGATCGTTATATCGATCCCATTCTTCTGAAATTCCTCATTTAAAGTTTGTACCTTTTGAACAATGTCGAATTTTCTGTTATCGTATTGGCCATTTTTATGATGAGGGGTTGCGATGATTGTGGTAATTCCTTCACTTATAGCTTGTTTCGCCATATCGATGGAATCTGACAATGTTTTCGCTCCGTCATCGACTCCAGGCAATATGTGACAGTGTAAATCAATCATACAATCCCTCCTCATAATTTAGTATTTCGAAATAACGACTAGTTCTATTTTACCACGACCATTTTACTGGTAAAGGGGTGAATTTTGTCGAATGTTGTCTAATTAGCGCCATAATAGTAATAATATTGGGTTTCTTTCATCTTTTTATTATTTAGTACGACACCAATTATCCTTGCTTTTGCCGCAATTAATAATTCCTTCGCCTTTGTAACTGCGTCTATTTCCGTACGTCCACTCGATACAATTAATAACGTCCCGTCACATTGATGAGCTAATACTTGACCGTCTGTTACCGCATTTACCGGTGGTGTATCAAAAATGATCATGTCATATTCTTCTTTTACATCATGGAAGAATTGGCCCATCGCTCGAGAACCTAGTAACTCCGCAGGATTCGGCGGTATCGGACCAGATGTTAAAACATGTAGATGTTCAATATCTGTTGCATCTACTGCTTCACTTAGCTCTGTTTGCCTTGTTAGAACAGATGTTAATCCATAAGTGTTTGTCAAACCGAATGTATAATGGACGGTTGGTTTCCGAAGATCCGAATCTACCAATAAAGTGCGTTTGCCTTGTTGCGCAAAAACAACTGCTAAGTTTGCGGCAGTGGTCGATTTCCCCTCCATTGGACCAGAAGAGGTTACCATAATGGATTGAATCTCTTCGTCTACAACAGAGAATTGAATATTCGTTCTAATCGTCCTGAATTGTTCAGAAATCGGTGATTTAGGGCTAAATTTTGTGATTAACTTTCTTCTAGAGTTTTTTAATGTCTGTTTTTTCCCTTTATTTGCTGCCAACTGCCTCACCTCTTGTACGCTTTTTATTTTCCATTCGGCTATTTGAGCTAGAATCAATCTGTTCATTAATGGTGGTAATTGAACCAAGTACTGGTAATCCTAGTACTCTCTCAATATCTTGTTCTGTTTTAATTGTGTTATCTAAATATTCAAGTATGAAGGCAAGTCCTACTCCAACCATAAGACCTACTATCAAAGCAATAGCAACGTTTAACAATGGCTTTGGCTTGACAGGTGAGATCTCTTTTCCCACAACCGCTTTTGTAAGAATGCTAACATTATTGACACTCATAATGTTTGGGACTTCTTCCTTGAATACTTGTGCAATCGTGTTTGCAATTTTCGCTGCTTTGTTTGCATCTTGGTCATCAACAGCAACATCAATAACCTGTGAGTTTGTTGCATTTGAAACAGTTATTTTCGAATTTAATTGACTAGCAGTCATATCCAAATGTAGTTCATCGATAACCTTATCTAAGATAGCAGGACTCTTAATAATGACGTTATAAGTATTGATTAATTGAAGGTTTGTCTGAATCTCACTTGGATTATATACACTTTGATCTGGGTTTTTTTGATTTACAAGAATTTGAGTTGATGTTTGGTATACCGGTGTTAAAACAAAATAGCTGATGACTGCACTAATAATAACGGCAATAAACGTAATGACTAGAATTAAGCTCATCCGCTTGCGTAATGTCTGCATCAACTCTTTTAAGCTAATCGTTTCTTCCATGGTTTCCTCCTGAAAAGTTTCTAGAAAAATATGCCTATAATTATATCATAATAGATTGAAATTGCTGATGTTTTTTGTCATAATTTTAATAATCTTGTTATTTTATGTAGTTCTTTATTCATTATACCTTTAAAACTATTATTTTAAAAAGTAAATTTCTAAAAATGGGAGAAAAATACAATTTATTCGGGGGTCATGCCATGAAAGTTGCTTTACCATTATTGGCGGCAATCATTTGTGTTATTGTTATCATTGTGGGGAAATTGCAGTGGAACGAGAAAACAAAAGTGACGGTAACCAATGAAGCAGTTGCTGCGGAAACAAGTTCTAAATCTGATTCCAATGATACGAAAGCATATGTTAGTCAATCATTATTTTCTTATACGAAAAACTGGCCGCAAGCTGCTCAAGAATCTTTTAAGAAAACATTGGAAGCTGGGAAGATTTATAAGATTGCAATAGTTGGGTCGCAAAGCTTGGGGGATGACACGAAAGGTTGGGCGAGTCAATTAAAGAATGCTCTTATTAATACGTACGGAGAAGATCATGTAGATGTTTCTATTTTTAAGTACGATAATGTGACCTCCTCCAAGTTTATCACCAACAATGAGGATGAGGTTATCAATTTCGGTGCCAATTTCATCTTGTTTGAACCATTTCTTTTAAATGACAATCATTTTGGACTTGTTACTGATAACCATCAGAACATATTAACGTTTATTAATGATGTTCAGAAGAAAAAGAAAGATACTGTGGTAATCCTACAGCCATCTAATCCGATTGCTAACGGCATATACTATCCGGACCAAGTTAAACAGCTCCAGGAATTTGCGAAAGCTGAAGACATTCCTTATGTTGATCACTGGCCAGCATGGACAAATCCGGTTAGTCAATATTTAGATAATAATAGCAATCCAAATGCAAAAGGATTCCAAGTGTGGTACGAATTTTTGAGGAATTATTTTATTGCAATGTAAGCTGCCGGTTGGCGGCTTTTTTTGTAATGATTACAGCTGATTTTCAGCATCATGTGTACACGTGAACGACTTTTATTCGAGACGAATAACTTTAGAGAACGTGTACATATAAGGCTGTAAGAGCACCAACATGATTATTAAACAAAGACTAATGAAGAAATAGATTGCTGATCAAATTGCTCGAATAAGTATTAGATATGCCGAATACCAGCGTAGTGAAAGCAGATCGATCAACATTTATTAGTTTTTATTTTTTCCAAATTGTCCTGTATTATGTTGTAACAATTTTCATGGATATTTCAATCGGAACTGCACAATATAGTAGCACATCAAATCGTAAGGAGTGCAGATCTAATGAAAGACGAGAAAAAAGAAGAATTGACATTTACGGACCTGTTTGGAGTGGAGGCAGATATGAGCTTACAATCCGTTCATTTTGCTACAGCTTCGGAGAATCGGTATTTGAATGAGCATGTGCAGGAGGAGAAGGAGTAGGGCGGTTATATGGTCAGATTAGCGGAGTTTGGCGGAGTTTGGCGGAGTTTGGCGGAGTTTGGCGGACAGACGTTCCGTTATGTGTGACAAAAATGGTGATTTTGCGGTTTTCGAGGACTCACGTTCCGTTATTCAGCTAAATAACGGTCATTTTAGCATGGTTTTGAGCAAATAACGGTCTGTGTGTCCTCAAACACCTCCAAAATAGCTTTTTTTATCAAAATAGCGGATTCAGTGTCCGCGAAAAGTTGAAATCTTACAACTATGGTGCCTGACAAAGTGTCAGGCACCCAAGCTATTACCAGTATCCACGCAATTTTCCAGCTGCGCGGATCTCTTGATCCCATTCTTCTGTGTAGTGATTGCTTATTAATTCATCGATTTTGTCAAAATCATCTTCCAAATCGAACATGTTTTTCTCCACAGCAATCTCGATCAATAGTATCATGCTTCGAAGTTTATACTCTACGGAATCATTGTACGCTTCTTGAATTGTCATATGATCACCTCACGAAAAATATTCGTTTGCTTGGAAAATCGCAGTTTTGTTTGCCCTACTGCACCATTACGATTTTTGGCAATGATAACTTCAGTGACACCAGGCTCAGATGTATCATTGTTGTAGTATTCATCTCTATACAAAAATAAGATCAGATCTGCAATTTGCTCAATGCTGCCCGATTCGCGGATGTCACTCATAGTAGGACGTTTGTCTTGCCGTTGTTCGACGCCTCGGTTAAGCTGTGCAAGCACTAGGACTGGAACATTCAAATCCTTCGCCAGTTGTTTTAAATCCTGGATAATATCAGTGACATCCTTATGGGTGTTTCCTGATGGGTCGGTATGTTTGATTAGAGTTAAAAAATCGATCGCCACAACATGTTTTTCATCCGGATATTGCTTCATGTTTTTTCGAACAGCTGCCCGAATGCTCGGAACCGTGTATTCACTGCGAATATCAACAGGCAGGGATTCAAGTTCGCCGAGTGCTTTCGTATACCGCCCCCACTCCTTTGCTTCAAAGGTTTTATTTGGATTTCGCATTTTCATAAGATTGATATTAGCCGACATTGCAATAAATCGATCGACAACTTGTCCCTTCGCCATCTCTATTGAAAAAAAAGTTGTAAAAACACGATCTTCCATCCCCCCATTGAGAATACTATTTAACACAAATGCTGTTTTTCCCATTGAAGGTCTTCCAGCAATTATTACTAAATCTCCTCTTTGCCAGCCGTCCGTAAACTGATTCAAACACATAAATCCTGTATTGGTACCACTTAAGCCATCTTCTGGTGTTTGTTGATGATATGCATACCGCTCCGCTAATAACTCTTTGAATGACTCCGTGTTTCCAGCTGCAAGACATTCAATCTCTGTTACGTCGTGCAGAAATTGCTGAAGATCCTTAATATGATGGCGTTCTTTTGTCATTTCTAAAAATCCGTGAGCAATATTAGTTGCTTTTTGAATGGAGTGGAAATCAATAATGGCTCGTTGATAAGCTTCGAATGCGTGCAAGGACGCTACGCTTTTCAATAAATTACTTATATGATTCATTCCGCCAAAGCTTTGTAATTCACTACTTCCAAGCTTGGCAAATGCTAATGGACTTATCTTATCTCCATTTCTACTCATCACCATCATCAGTTGAAAAATTCGTCGATTATGTGGATCCAAAAAATGTATAGGCTGCAATATTGTTTCCTCTAGCAAACTCGCGTCCTTTAAAATACTCCCTAGACATACGCATTCATTCTCGTATTGAAGTTCATACTTATCAATCAAAAAATCAACTCCTCTTTCGTGAAGGCTTTGTACTTCGATTGGCATGGTGAATTTTGTGAATGCTTATTATCAAGAACATGAAGATCTTGCAAATTATGGACTTTTTGGTGTGACCAATTGATTAATATCTTTCTTGCATATACCCATGGTTTATTTTTCTCGACTGCTCTATGTATCGCTTCGATTACAATGTCACTGCTGAGCTCTTCTATCCATTTTTGCAATTCCTCTATCAAAAACGGAGTAATGATTCCGAAGCTCTGTTCATAATATTCTTTTACTCTTATGTATTCATTATCATTCATTTGTTTTGTATTGTTTTGTTTAAGAATGTTCGTGCTATTTGTCGGGTTTATTGTCGGAGATGTTGTCGGATTTTCTGCCTTTGTCGGGATTATTGTCTGGGAAATGATCTGGTTTTCCGTCGCTATTTCTGTCGGTTCAGTTGTCTGGTTTTCGGTCTGTTTTGACTTAAGTGTTGGAGATGTTTTCGCTGAATTGGTTTGATTATCCACAAATTGTGAGGAAAAAGGGATGATCCAAAACACCGTAGCCTGTGACCCTTGTTCGCGGAAACCAATTCGCCCCTTTTCCTGCAACAATTTTCGCGCTGCATAATAAGCATCTTTTTTGAGCCCTGATTTAGCTTCAATAAATGTTCGGGATACGGTAAATTCCTTCTTCCAACCAGTCTTATTATTAATGTTCATTAATGTATGCCATAGATTCATCGCAGAAGTAGAAATAGAATTGGTTTCGATCCAATCGAAAAATGCATTAATTTCGTAAATGTAGTTCATTCTAACACTCCTCTTATAAATTAGTCTTCATAAGCTATATAGTGAAAAGGAAGGAAAAAGGACACCCTTTATTTAAAAAAATATAAAAAGATGAATCCCTCTCCATGAACCATAAAAAAACGCTAGCGATATGCTAACGTTTCACTGTTTCATATGAGAAAATTTTATTGGTGTTTATTATTTGTGGGTTATAAATTGTAGATTAGCAACCGAGGTTAATTCATTGAGTTGGAATATGTGGCTGTTTCCATACACACTAATTTTTTAATTGACTTTTTAATAAAGCAATTTCCCGCTCATTTCTAACAGTAATTTCCCATGTATGGTCATGGTCGTATTTCAGTGTTTCATTTCTTTCATCATTTCTTTATGTTCTTTTTCATTTTGACTACGAAAATCATTTAGTTCTGTTTTTACATTGTTAATTTCTTCTTTTAATTCTGTTTTTACACTGCTAATTTCTTCTTTTAATTCTGTTCTTACACTGCTAATTTCTTCTTTTAATTCTGTTCTTACGCTGCTAATCTCTTCTTTTAATTCTGATTTTACTGTTGTAAGTTCTTCTCGCATATTTCCTACCATTTTAATTAGTTGGGAAAGCATATTTTCCATACGGTCTAGCCGTTCTTCTATCACAATTGTCACCTCCTGTATTTATCTAGTTCTAGTTCATTCCTAATGTTTTTTGAATTCTGTTGATATCCTTTTTATTGTTCCAGCACTCTTCCTTTAAAATTTCAATGCTTGTCTAATGGCTTTTCAGCTGTTCTTTTATTTCACCAAATCGTTTATTTCAGCATTAAGTGATTCTTGCCCAGTTTTTAGTGCGCTTAGCATTCTTGTATTTTCTTTTAATGTCTCACCTTGCAATCGAATCAATTCACCATGAGCTTATTACTATGAGAGTCTAACTTTTTATTTATTTCCTGCAGGGCAGCTAGAATTTGCTTTTCCACTTTTGTTTCCATCTATCTCACCTCCTCATTCCTATTTTACATAACCTTCGACAAAAAAACACAAGTATATTATTAATTCCCTGAGATTCATTCTATTCTATGTATGGTACAAAATATGTTCTAAACGTTGAGATGAAAAGCTGGAATATATGGATCCTTGAGGGAAATATTTTATTAACTTGGCAATATGAGCGATCTCCGAAAATAGTGCTGAACTTTTCGATGGTTGTGCTGAAAAATGAATAAAAAAGCGATGATCTTTTCGAGAAGTATGCTGAAAAAGTTGAACAAAACGAAGACTTACGAAAATAATTCTCTTTAAACTGCATGCAAATCTACCTTATTGCCTTACTATGGGGGCAACTGCACGAAATTTTTCTTGAACTGCACTATTCTAGTTTTGAACTGCACGAAAGTCTTTGGGAACTGCACGAAATGAAAGAGCAACTGCACGAATTGGGTATTTTGACCTATCCTAAATAAAAAAAATGCACTCCCACTATTTACTTCTACCACCACCTCTCTTCTTGAAGTTCATGAATAATTCGAATGTGGATCCGCACGAAATTAATGCAACTACATGAATCAATAATTCCGCATACAACACCTACACCACACATAGAAAAAGCAAGCCCGCAAGCGGCTTGCTTCTACCATAATGAAAAGATATTGTCGTCTGGCTGATTGTGTTTACTGGGATGATTTCGATAAAAGATGGAGAAATGGGTTAAACAGTGGGCAGTTCTTTCTTTTTGCCTCATATATGTTTTCAGTGAACAATTGAGTTCGACTTTCATTCCGTTTTTGAACAGGGCATAGAGGTGATTGTTTTCGATTATGTAGTCTTCAATGTGGGCAGGGAAAATCCACCTGCACTCAAAGTCTTGGGGTGATATGGTTGGAAATGCATAGATTAATCTAACTGGGCAGAGCATTAATGGAGTTTTTCCGTGGTATGGAAATGCCCTTCGAACTGATTCTATTCTTCCATTGTAGTTGGCACCATATACTAAGCAGGCTTGATCTAAAAGTTGTTTCGCAGTCTTTCTTGAATAAAAAATACCATTTTGGTCATAAATCTTTGTTCTGTACTCTGGATGATAGAATTCTGTGAGGGCTATCGTGGTGATACTCACTAGATAGTCTTTCCTTTCTATCAAATTAACTACCTCCTTTTAACATTTATGGGTCTATCATACTATACACTTTCGCAAAAATCTATATATTTATACAAATTTTCCTAATTTTTTTAATAGAGTAAAAGATAGGGATTTATTGCTGTCGAAAGCTTGAAAATAGCAAAAATCTATACTAGAAACGATCTTTTTCCCCGCCAATCGACTTTCATTTTGTCAAATTAGCGATTCGAACTGACATGATTTGCTGGAGTATGTTGTACATAACCCGGGAATACATGGCAAAAGGCGCCTTTTGCGAAAGGTCTGTCGAATGGATGGTTTTCATACGATTATCAAAGAATTTGAGGCGATGATTCATCATATTTTGCGCTCGTTGAAAATTTACAAAAACTATGATGAATTTTATCAGATTGGCTTGATTGCATTATGGGAAGCGAAGAAGAATTTTGATCCAAGCAAAGGTGCATTTTCGAGTTATGCGTATATGACGATGAAAGGAAGAATATTAAGTGAGTTAAAGAGGTCTGTAAAATATGACGAGCGTCAAATCTTTCCAAAAGAGGAGTTCTGGGATAGTCAAGCGGATGAATTACTGAAGGAACCCCTTGAAATACAAACACTCTTAACATATTGCGAGGGTCTAACAAATACACAGAAGAAATGGGTGATAGCAACATTCTACTTAGGAATGAGCTCAGCTGAAATAGCCGCATATGAAAAAGTATCACTATCTGCGGTAAAGAAGTGGAAAAAGGGAGCGATGGAAAGGATTAGAAGTAGAGTTTGAAACAAGGGGACGGTTCTGGCGTTTCGTGTCAACGAAACACCAGAACCGTCCCCTTGTTTCCTCTAATTAGTTATTTTTAATCATGCTCGATTTACTATATTCCGTTATTATATAATTAACATTCATTTTAAATTTTCTTTACGTTTTCTACACATATCCAATGTATATTTGAAGTAACGAATGAACAGAATATCTAAATGTTACTTGGAAATAATTGTTGCCATTGGAGTACCACCAAAATTATTCGGAGGTGTAGATAATGGAGCCAATTTTAAATTCTTTCTTCCTTTTCGACATAATCGCAGCATTTGCATATATTTTTTATTTAACGTTTACGGAGCAGAAATTAGAATAAAACACGGGGACGGTTCTCTTGTTTCTTGAAAAGAAACAAGAGAACCGTCCCTTTGTTCCCTACTCGGGAACCAATATTTGTCCTTCTTTTCCAACCTTTAATAGTGTTTGCATGATTGCTTTTGATAGTTGGCTAGGTTGGTATGGCTTGACTAAGTAGGCCATGGCGCCTAAGGAAATGCCTTTTTCTTTTTCATCCAGGGCTGTTGAGATGATGATTGGAATTTGTTGTAGTTTGCTGTTTTGCTTTACTTCTTGCATTATTTTCCATCCATCGATTTCATCATCAAGTAAAATATCTAAAACAATGGCGTCCGGAGTCGTGTCTTCCAAGAAGTGCAGTGCGGCAGCTCCGTTTGTAGCGTAACTGACATGAAAACCATTATCGACAAGTTCTTGTTTTATCAGTTCAGCCAAACTGGCGTCATCTTCAATCAACAAAATGTGATAATCATTCGTGGAGTCCACTCTCTCATTTGGCTCGCTAACTAGTTCCGTCCCTAACGCAGCGGGAAATAAGACAGTAAATGTACTACCGCTGCCAAGCTTGGATTGAACAGATACTTCCCCACCATGAACCTTTACGATCTCTTGGACAATGGAAAGACCAAGTCCAGTCCCGCCGATTTTCCTACGATCGGAATTATCCACTCGATAAAATTTCGTAAATAAATTGCTCATCGCATCCGCAGGTATACCTAAACCTTGATCAATGATATCAACTTTCACTTGTTGATCGGCTGTGGTAACCTTCACCGTTACATTTCCACCATCAGGAGAATATTTAACGGCATTATGGATCAAGTTGGTAAATACTTGCTCGATTTTCTCTCTATCCCCAAGAATAATTGGATGTGAGTTACATGATTCTAGAATAAGTTCATGCTGATTTGTGTTTACTTTCTCGGCTTCGATAATTTTATTTAAAATCGGCAATAAATGAATATATTTTTTCTCATATGTTTGCTTGCCAGATTCCATTCTTTGGACATCCAGAAAATCATTAATTAATGACGTTAAGCGCTTGGATTCATTCCAAATAGTTGTTAAGTATTTTTTCTGCCGCTCTGGTTTCAATTCACGGTTAAGCATTAGTTCAGTAAACCCAAGTATACTCGAAAGCGGAGTCCTTAATTCATGACTAACCGTGCTTACAAATTCGGATTTCATTTGGTCTACCTCATATTCTTTCGTAATATCCCGGTGGACCAACACGGTTCCGATTTTTACATCGTCATGATACAGCTTTTTGCTATAGACCTTGATCACTTTCTGTGAACTCTCTAACGTATAAATAAATGTGTCCAATTCCACTTCTGAATGAAGGGCATTTTCCAGGAAATTAACGATTTTTTTCTCTTTTACCTTCGCTTTCAGAAAGTCAACCCAGTCTTCCCATGACATTCCTAAAACCCGAGAACCGTCACATTCGAGGATCTGCAAGAGATGATCATTGATTTGCAGCGTTGTCCCGTTGCGATCAAATAGCTGCACACCTTCTTGAAGAGTATTGAGAATGTCCTGATTTTGCTTGCGATCCTTCTCTGATTTTTGAAAAAGAAAGATATTCTCAAGACTAATGCCGATACTTTTTGCAAGTGCTTGAAACTCTTCCATTTGGGATTCAGGAAACGATGATCCATAGCGGGTAAAGATCATTACCGCAAGTAATTGTTCTTCTGATGATAAAACCGGTAAGTAAAGATCGTATCCATACAAATTCCCCTCATGGTAACCTTTCTCCGATAATTCCAGCTGTCTTTTGAAAGTAATAGGTAATTTGGAGATCATTAATTGTTCACATATATCGTTTTTCATATGATCCAAAAATTGCTGGGAACCCGAAGAAGAGATGCCAAATGAAGCGTATGTTGAATCGTCTGCAAGAGCAATAATTCCCTTATCCGCCTGAATGATTTTACACATATTAGCTACACTGTTATCCAAGAGCTCCTGCATTTGGATGTTGCCCGACAACTGATTGACTAATTTATTACGATTTATTAATTTTTCACTGTTTTCATTTAAAGTGTGTAAAGCCTTTTCCAGTTCCTCTTGCTGTGCTTGGAGCTCGTCCTGTTGGGCAATAAGTTCTTCATTATGCGCCAACAAATCCTGCTCTTTTTCCGAAACTTTCTCGACCATTCTTTGAAATGATTTCGATAGTATTCCGATTTCATCTTCCCGCTTTGTATCGAGGGAAATAGAGACCTCTCTACCGCTTGCGATTTCATTTGCTGCAATCGATAAGGTGGTCAAAGGCTTTCCTAATTGACGAAACATATACATCATTATTCCTAAAAGAATAACCAAAACTACTAGTACAAATAGGAGAAAGATGAGTTGAATATTAGATTGTAAGATAGTAAGTTTTTGCAAATGGTTGTCGAGATTTTCGTCTAGATCTTGGACATAGTCTTTCAATTGCTTTTGAAAAGAAACGACTTTTGAAGTAATTTGTCCATTTGCCAAGCCTGTATTTTCGTTATGATTACTGGATTGATGATGGGAGATAATTGTTGGTAATGTATCATCAAAATAGAAGCTTGTGAATTCATTAATATTGTCCAAAAATTTTTCATCTTCATCTGTTGTAACTATTTTTTCAAACTGTTTTTCCAGCCTTTTGATTTTTGGCCCTTGGGCAAGCGCACTATCCTTCATGCTTGCATTTCCAAATGCTAAATATCCTCTTGCATCAAAAAATGCTTGATTAAAATCTTCACTTATCGCCTGGGCGATTTTTTCCTTTTTGACGATTTCACTCCGCTCATTGTAATTGGTAGTATTCAGCATATGATGCACGATAAAGAGAGTAGCTGAAACTACGACAAAGAAGACAAAAAAACTTACCATTAAAATAAGAAAGCGCCTGGACAAACTTTTCTTATTTATTTTCATGGAGAATCTCCTCCACTCTTCCTAATAAATCAATCGGACTAAAAGGCTTCGCGATAAAATAATTCGCTCCTGCCTCAAATACTTGTTCCTGTTCAAACTGCTGGCTTTTCGCAGAAAGCATGAGTATCTTTACATCGTGATTTTTTTGATTTTCTCTTATATGTTTAATGACTTCAAGTCCAGTAAATTTAGGCATCATATAGTCCAAGATCAGCAAATCATATTCCTGTTCTTCCATGTATTGGATTGCTTCTTGACCGTCGGCAGCTTCTTGTACCACGTAATCTTCTTCCTCAAGTGTATCCATAATTAACATTCGTAGGACTTCTTCATCTTCTGCTAGTAAAATCTTTTTCATTTCTTAACCCCTCTAGTTTTTTGTCAAAACACCATAAATACCATTTTATCATACAGAAAAAGAACTATCATTATTGGAATATCTACTACTCCAAAATGATAGTTCTTATTAAATTATGCTATTTTAGCTCTAATTTAATATATGAAGCACTGACCCATCCTTTGGTTCCATCCGCTAATTGAATGTTATACCAAGATTTTGTGCTATCCATTGTAAGAGAACCGTCTTTAGCTAGAATAATAGATACATAGGTATTTGGATTTAATACTTTAATGATATTGTTACCGGAAGTACTAGGATCTTTTCTGAAATTTAACGAATCTGTCGTTCTACCTAGGTTTGTAACAGATAGATAGGTTTTGTAACTATCAAATTTAATATCATTTGTCCAATACGTTTTGTTGTCTACTACTACTCTTACCCAAAAATCATTCGTTTTTTCTAGAATAAAGAATGTTGTTCCTTTTTTAAGCTTGAGAACTGCATCATTCTTTCCTTTACTCGAGTTAAGAACCAGCTCCTTGTTAGCCACTGCTTGAACATTGTTCGGGAACAAATCACTTCCTGCAGGTATACTTGGTCGAGCTGGAATAGTAGAATTTACAGCTGCATTTTTATAATATGCTTTATCGTAAGGTAGGATATTTTGCATATGCTGTGCGATTGCTTTTCCCCAATTCGGGTCACTAGCATAATAAAAATTCATCCCCTCACTGTTCGCGTCTATTCGAGTGTTATTCATATCTTTTGTACTAAAGCCAAGATCGTAACCATTAAACTTCCAATTACTTGGATTTAAGTAAGTTGTTTTGATTTCTTTTGCCAAGTAATCAATACAAAGGTCAACGGAAGCAAATTTATAGGAAGCAATAAATGGTGTTGCATCATAAGAACCGAAACCAAATAAATTATTTTTCCCGGTTGCTATCATGGATGTCCCGTATGCACTTTCATGAATAGCGTGAGCTGCCAAATAAAGTGAATTAATACCATTTTTATTCCCTGCATCAATAAAAGCCTGGCCTTTTCCAGTTAACACACTGATTTTCCCTGTTGAATTGACATATTTTGCAATATAATCATTAATCTGTTTCGCTGTTACAGGAGACTTTGTGCGTAAATCAATGAACTGATAACTATCTCTGTTCTGTAGTGGAGCACCTGTTGTAACTTGTTTTATATAGCTTCCATTAACATAACCCGTTTTACTTCCGTACTGAACCTTGTACCAGCCATTGGAAACCTTAATAGTCGCAATGATAATGGTACTCTTTGGAATGGTAGTAACAATGGTTGAAGATGCATCCGCTTTCGATCTAAGATTTAAGTTATCCGTTGTAACATAGGTTGTATCTGCTATTTTTGTTTCCGTCATATATGTCGTAAAGTCGCCACTATACACATATCCTGTAGCTCCATTGTACGAGACACTATACCAATCTCCAATACTACTAGTTGATGTAATGACTGTATTTATTGGAATTGGCGTGAGTTTTCCATAATCTTTTCCATAAGACTGATACACATAAGTATCCACATTTGCTTTAAATTGCGTTTTCGAAAATGATGCAGATGGTTTAGCCGTTACATCATCATTATTAATATATACATTTGTCCCGTTATAGGAAACACGATACCATGTTTGCCCAAGACTATTGATAACCATTTGTGTAGAAACAAACCCATTATTACTACCGATAGAATACTTTTCCTTATTTAGATTATCGGCACTTGAGTAAAGCTTAGTTGCTTTTTTTGTAAAATAATAGGTTGCTTTCGTATCCGTATTTTTATAAGTTAATCCAGTAATTTTAGTAACGTCTCCGATATAAAAATAACCAGACACTTTATTATACGTAACGTTATACCAATCACCGATTCTTTTATTCGATGTAATGGTTACTCCTTTTGGGATTGTTATTAATTTTTTATAAGTGTTCCCATAAAGCTGATAGACATAAGTATCTTTTTGAGTCTTGTAATCAGTTGCTGTAAAGGATGTGAAAGTGTAATTTTTAACATCACTACTTTTAATATATAGTGTTTTTCCGTTATAGCTTATCTTGTACCATGTCTGCCCAGCACTATTAAGAACCTTCAGAGTGGAAGCAAATCCATTATTGCCTGCAATCGTGTATACTGCTTTCTTTGTTGTGTCAGGTGTAGAATAAAGATTTGCCGTTTTCGTAGTAAAATAGTAGGTTACGGCCGTATTAGTATTTTTATAGGTTACGACTTTAGAAACATCCCCGATATAAAAATAACCTGTCACTTTATTATATGTGACACTGTACCAATCACCGATTCTTTTCTTCGATGTAATGGTTGCGCCTTTAGGAATCTTTTTGAGTTTTTTATACGTTTTCCCATATAGCTGATAGACGTACGTATCTTTTTGTGTTTTGTAACTTGTTGCTGAAAAAGATGTGAAAGAGTACTTTTTGACATCACTACTTCTGATGTACAATGTTTTTCCCTTATAGCTTATTCTGTACCATGTCTGCCCAATACTGTTTACAACCTTTTGCTTAGAAGCAAATCCATTTTTACTTGCAATGGTATAAACCGCTTTTTTCTTTGTATCAGGTTTGGAATACAGTTTTGCTGATTTGGTAGTAAAATAATAGGTGTTGGCAGTCGATACATATTTATAGTATTCCTTTAAATATTTACTGGTTGCCCAACCTGTTTTGGTTACATTTTTATTTTTTACTTTATAAGTATAGGATAGCTTTAGCCAACTACCATTTCTTGCAGTGACTGTAACCGTCTTTCCCTTTGGGATCGTTATTACATTTTTATACTTAGTCCCCGCACCACTTCTCATATTTAAATTAGCTGTCGTTTGATAAGAAGTCTTTTTCATTTTTATGGTGCTACTTGCCATTGCCTTGTCTGATCCTATCGGTGAAATAGCTGTTGAAAAAGCCACCAATAGAATACAAGTTGATATTAACAGTGATTTTACTAATTTCTTCAATTTTTTCTCCTCTCCTACTATATTCCCCACAAAATTGTAAAAAGTGAGCTCATTTGTAATATCGACAAGATTAGAGTCAATTTTACAAATTTCATAGACTTTCTGTAAAACCCTTCTATTTTCCTATTAAAAAATGAAAAAGGATAGTAAAAAACTATCCTCTCAAAAACAGTTATTTCGAATTAAGCTTGTCCTTTATGTGGGTACTAATAGCATTAATTTTTTTTCCTATGAATAAGTTGCATAATCCTTGCCAGTAGGTCTGACATCTTAAATGGCTTGGTCATATAATCATCTGCCCCTAATTCTAGGGCCCTCGCGATATCTGCTTCGCTATTTCTTCCGGTCAGCATCATGACTTGGACACTATTATTCTCCTCTGTTTCTTTTACCTTTTGTAAAATGTCCAGTCCGTCCATAATAGGCATCTCACCGTCTAAAATAAGAAAATGCTCTCCTGTTTTTTCAAGATATTTAGAGTCGAAGAATGCTGGACCATTTTCAAATGCCTGCAAATGGATTTCATATTGATTGGAATCTATTTCTTGTAATTTATTTATTAAAAGGGAGCGAATAACAGAGTCATCATCAATGACAGAAATAAATAACGGTTTCTTTTCCAATTCTGCTGGAGGCTCATTACAGCATTCCACCCTAGCTCTTCCTAGTTCCTTTGCATGATATAACGCTTGATCGGCAGCACCTATTGCAGACTCCAGTGTTGTATCTACGGTACAAATGGTATTAATTCCAGCGGAAAAAGTAAGGAAGAAAGTTCCATCATCAAATTCGAAATGCTGTGTAGAGAAATCAGCCAACAATCTCGAAACTATCTCATATGCTTGTAGTTGATCTGTATTCTGAAATAGAATAATAAACTCCTCTCCTCCATATCGGAATACAATATCAGTCCCCCGTGTATTATCTGCCAAAAATAAAGCAAACCTAGACAGAACCATATCCCCCGTTAGATGCCCGTATTGGTCATTAATTTTTTTGAAATGATCAATATCTAATATCGCCAGGCTAAACCGCCCGTGAAACCGATTCAATTCATCGATGCAACGATCAAATGCAACTTTCAAATACCTGCGATTATAGAGGTTTGTAAGTTCGTCTAATAAAACTGACTGGTCATATATTTTCTTTCTTTGCAGATGCCGCTCAATATGTACCGCCAGTTCTTCTAAATCAATCGGTTTGGCAATAAAATCATCTGCTCCCATTTTGTAGGCATTCATTCGTGTAGCCCGATCATTCATAATACTAATCATTATGATTGGAACGAAAACCTTGTTGCTATGTTCCTGTAAGTCTTTAATTATTTCAAAACCATTTTTGTTAGGCAAATTCACATCGATTACGACACAATCTGGATGCAAATCATAATATTGGGAAATCGCTTTTTCGGAGGTGGAATTCGTAATAACCATCCATCCTTGTTTTTCAAGGAAATCTTTCAACAGAATTAACAGTGAAATATCATCATCAATAATTTGAATGAGTGGGATATTATCGTTTCGAGCTTGTACCTTCTTTGCCTTTATTTCTATTGATGGTGTAAAATGATCCGTTTGTTCTTTTAATTCAAAAAGAAATTGGGCTAGTTCTTGTCTTTCCCATTGTTCCTTATTCAACTCTTTCAATCTATCCATTAAATTCCCAGAAACATGGTGAAGCCTATCTAATTGAAGGGTCCCGGATGTTCCTTTAATAGAATGCAAAACATGAAATAATTCGGAATTAGAAATGCTAACTACTTCACTAGATTCAAACCATTGATCGAATTGTTCTTTCATTTTTTCAAGAAAGACATGTTGATATTTAGAAAAATCCAAAATTCTCACTCCGCCTAATTAAATGTTAACTATAATATAGCAATAATTTCGAAAAAAAACATGGGGACGGTTCTCTTGTTTCTTTTCTAGAAACAAGAG
>NZ_JBYSWK010000117.1:0-269 GCF_058781025.1 Heyndrickxia sp. FW510-T9
TTCTAAAGGACAGGTTGCTTGCCTTTCTTCCCTCACTTGTCCTTTTGAGCCTCTCTAAAGGACAGGTTGCTTGCCTTTCTTCCTTCTCTTGTCCTTTTGACCTTTTCTAAAGGACATATTGCATGCCTTTCTTCCTTCACTTGTCCTTTTGAGCCTCTCTAAAGGACAGGTTGCATGCTTTTCTTCCCTCAATTGTCCTTTTGACCTTTTCTAAAGGACATATTGCATGCCTTTCTTCCTTCACTTGTCCTTTTGAGCCTCTCTAAAGG
>NZ_JBYSWK010000117.1:369-514 GCF_058781025.1 Heyndrickxia sp. FW510-T9
ACAGGTTGCATGCCTTTCTTCCTTCTCTTGTCCTTTTGAACCTTTCTAAAGGACAGGTTGCTAGCCTCTGGTCTTCTGTCAAGAAAGTGGACACAAAAAAACGAGAATTTATTAGTAAAACCACTACCGCACTTTGTTTGGTATG
>NZ_JBYSWK010000012.1:0-107554 GCF_058781025.1 Heyndrickxia sp. FW510-T9
CGATTTTTACTCATATATAAATAGCAACAGGTTAAAATCGGCTTTTGGATTTTATACAAAGTTTAAGAAAAGAGCCTAATTATAAGTAAAGCCTTGTTTTTTTGTGAATTTATATTGTTATATTTCTTGGTGTAGTGCTTTTTCAACAAAGTCAGTTTCATTTTCTAGTTAATCCATTTATACAGAAGAACTTCTAGATTAAGGATGATCCTCATAATTATTAACTAAATTGTTGAATAAGGAGGATCTTAATGAATAGGCATTATAAAACGAATCAACCCTATTTAAGAGCTTTTGATCCTTACCGTCCAAATGTTTATATGGAATATTTGCAGCCGAATCCTTCAATAATGGCAGGAACTTTATGGAATCCATTATACAATCCTTATTATAGTTTTCCAGAACAAGCAAGGTCAGGCAACCAATGGACTCCCCACAACAATGCACCAACAATGTTGTCACAAAATTTTTCAGTCAATCCTCGAAACGTAGAAGAATCCATTCCACTTTTTCGTATACCTGATCAAGGCATGTTAGCTAAATCCGCTTATAACATTATTAATGATGAAATAGCTCTAGATGGAAATGTATTTCTTAATCTTGCATCATTTGTTACAACATGGATGGAACCTACGGCAGATCGCTTATATGCTGATTCATTTAACAAGAATTTAATTGATAAGGACGAATATCCACGAACAGCGGCGATAGAGGAGCGGTGTATACGAATTATAGCTGATCTTTGGCACTCACCACACCCTCATAAAACTATTGGTGTTTCAACAACCGGATCTTCAGAAGGGTGCATGCTTGGAGGACTTGCGTTAAAGCGTCGCTGGCAAAACGAACGCAAGAAGCAAGGAAAACCAATTGATCGGCCAAACATTGTATTTAGTTCCGCTGTACAGGTCGTTTGGAAAAAATTCGCAAACTATTGGGAGGTTGAACCACGTTATGTAAACATTAGCGAGGATCGGCCCATTTTAGATCCTGAAGGTGTAATCGCTGCTGTAGACGAAAACACAATTGGAGTAATGACAACTCTTGGGGTAACCTATACAGGCCTTTACGAACCGGTCGCAGCCATTGCGAAAGCCTTGGACGAGCTTGAATCAAGAACTGGTCTTGATATTCCGATACATGTAGACGCTGCTTCAGGAGGATTTATTGCACCATTCATTCAGCCAGACTTGGTCTGGGATTTTCAGTTACCTAGAGTAAAATCCATCAATGTTTCAGGGCATAAATATGGATTAGTATACCCTGGGATCGGATGGATTATTTGGCGTGAGGCGGAAGATCTTCCCGAGGAGCTCATCTTTCATGTATCCTATTTAGGCGGGAATATGCCGACGTTTGCCTTAAGCTTCTCCCGCCCTAGTGCACAAGTACTCTTGCAATACTACAACTTTCTTCGATTAGGCAAAGATGGATATTATGAGGTACAAAAGACTTCACAATCAGTGGCGCAATTCCTTAGCAGCTCGATTCGTGAATTAGGCACATTTGAACTATTAACAGACGGCTCGGATCTTCCGGTATTTGCGTGGCGGTTGAAAGAAGGTTACACCACCACCTGGAATCTTTACGACCTATCCCGTATGTTGCGCACATTTGGATGGCAAGTGCCAGCGTATCCTTTACCCCCAAACATGGAAAATGTAATAATTATGCGTGTTGTGGTTCGAAATGGATTTTCCATGGATTTGGCCAATATGTTCTTGATGCACATTATTGAAGCGGTCACCTATCTGGAATCTTTGAATAGGCCAATATCATATGACATGAGATATAATATTGCTTTTCATCATACTTGAAATGTTTAAACGTAAGATTGGGCTGACTTTTTATAGTCAGTCTTTTTTTCAACTAGTCTTAACCAATTTTTCGCATTTTTTGTAAGTTGTACTATCTGCTTTTTAACAATTCATTTGTCTAAACGCTTCAATGTTTATCCATTATGCTTTTATTTCTACACATAAGAATCATGTATGTATCATTGTTATTACCAGTAGGATCCTTATCCCCTGTATTTGACTGCTAGTCCTTTTAAGAAGTTTCTGGCGAATTTATCTCCGCATTCTTTATAATTCTTATGGCCTTCTTTTCTTAATAATGCACCTAGTTCGCCTTTAGTTACCGTTAACCCTGCTTTTTCGAAAATATCAAGCATATCTTCAGAAGTTAATGACAGCGCAATTTTTACCTTTTTCAATAAGAGATTATTAACATTTGCACTTTTCTTTAATAACGGTTCCGCTGTATCCGACTGACCTGGTTTGTGCTCTTGATTTCCTCTTTTAAAAATTATAAGTCCATTTAAAAATGAATCTAACGTATTGTTATTACATTTTAATTGCTCGTCATATTCAGCTTCTTCGTCAAATTTTGTAAGAATCTTTATCACCTCAGGGACTGTTACTTCCACTCCTCCAAGTTTAAATATTTCTGCCATTTCTTTATTTTTTATTTCCAATGCATATCTCAAACGAATTAATATATCGTTATTCTCCATTTATTTACCTCCTATTTTTAAAACGAGTTTGCGGCACCCAAAACGACATCTCTCAAAGTTCAATCCTTACAACGCCCCCAACTTGTCCAAAGTGCATCTAAAAAAATGTTGGTGGATTATTAATAAATAAATTGTTGTAAATACTCTTCTCTTTTAGGATTGATACTTTTTATATTAAAACACCATTTTGCTTTAATTATTACTACTTCACATTCTAGCTTTTATAGTTATTCCAGTTCATTACTTTAGAAAAATTACCATAACCACTAAAAAAGTCAACAATAAAGGCATTTTATGAATATTTATTTTTAAATTTAAAAATCTCTTCAACTGCCTGGTGATACCCACCGGATTTATGAAAAGATTCCCTAATATTCGAAACAGCTTTATGGAAAGATTGCTTGTTTAATACATGATCTGCGGCTTCACTTAGATCATTCGCAGTCAAGCCTTGCATTTGTAATGAAATACCAGCTCCGATATTGACAACTTGTTCTGCAATAACTGGCTGATCCGCACTTAGTGGGATTACAATTAACGGAACTCCGTTATAGAGACCTTCATGAGTACTGTTCATTCCACCATGTGTAATAAATAATTTAGTGTATTTTAGCACTTCGGTTTGTGGAACATAATTTTTCACAATGAAGTTTTTAGGTATTTCCCCCAAATCAGATATTTGCGTTTTTTCCCCAATCGACATAACAATGGTATGATCCGTGTTGCCAAATGCATGAAAACAAAGCTTATAGAAATCAATTGCTTGATTCATGACAGTACCAAGTGAAATGTAAATTGGACTTTTTCCCTCAATTGCAGTAAAGTCGAAGTTTTCTTTTGTTAATCGTGAAGAAATGGATGGACCTACAAATTTGTTTGTTTGGTCGAACTCTCCTCCATTAGGCTGGAACTCTTTCGTTGTATAGACAATTGTAAGTGGGGCAAGGTTACAAAAAACTTCGTAAGGGGAACGAATCTCCACACCAAACTTTTCCTTCACCATTTCTGTCAATCTTTGAAATTCATCAAATGTTTCCAGCGGGATCTTTTTAGAAAGTCGATCAAACATTTTATCAAATGATTCTTTTTTCTGCGCAAATGAAGTACAGGAATTGATTGCCGGAAGCTTAAGAATTTTGGCAAGTAAACTACCGCAGCCAAACATCGAATCGTGAATAATGTAATCAAAATGCTCTCCTTCGATCTGTTCCAGAACACTAGGAATCATGATATCAGCCGTACGTAGCAGACCGTTTATTCTCTCAAGTGAATTATTTCTCCCCCCAGAAATAAACGCTTTTAAAAATTTTCGTCCATCAAAAGTTTTTACTGTTGCACCTGTCTGTTCAATACGCTCTCGAAATTCTTCAATAGTAAAGTACACTACCTCTTCTCCACGCGAAATAAGCTCTTGCACAACCCCAATGGTTGGATTGACATGTCCTTCTGATCCAGCGTTAATAAATAAAACACGTGCCATAATAAAGACTCCTTCGTTAAAAAGTTCTACTCAATTGTATAAAAATCACTATCCTATACGCTTGCTCAACTCACATTGAGGAATTAACTTTATCATAGTACAATTTTTAACATTCTCATACATTTAATAACGGCCAGGATAACATTGAAACTGTGCGCACTAAGGCTAACTATATAAATGCTCCGAAATTATATAAATTCTTCCATTGTTAATTCATAATTTACCCCCATTGCAGCACGTGAACCCTCAGCAGCAGAAATTATTAATTGTGAAGGACCATTTGAAGTTGTATCTCCTGCAGCATATACACCTTCAACATTCGTTTTGCCTAAAACATCAACAATAATCCCACCACTTTTATTCAATCCACACCCCAGTGAAATAGCAAACTCATTTGGTTGCACAAGATCAGTCGTAACAAATCCACCAGTTCGGTTCATTTCAGTTCCGTCCTCAAACACTACTTTTTCTAATTTCCCATCTGAACCAATTAAATCTACGATTCTTTCTTCCTTAATCCTAATACCTTTTTTCTTAAATAACATCTCCTCTGTTTCAGAAAGTATCTTATTCCCATTCGTACAAACAAGTAAGTCCTTACTCCATTGATAGACCATTTTTGCCAAATGTGAAGCATGTTGGTTTTCAGAGATTAAGACCAAAGGTTGTTCTCTTAATTCCCAACCGTCGCAATAAGGACAGCTGAAAATACTTTTCCCATAATATTCCTTAATACTATTTACATTTGGTAAACTTTCTTTAAGTCCAGTTGCAATAATAATATTCCTACTTAAGTATGAGTTACCTTCATGAGTTATTAGTTTAAATAGAGAGCTTTCCCTTTTTACCTCTTGAATCTTGGATTGAATTATTTTTACAGACGGATATTTAATTATATCTTGATGTGCCAAGTTTCTGAACTCACTTGGTGCAACACCATCTCTCGTAATAAATCCGTGCGACTCATGAGTAACAGCATTTCTAGGTCGTGCATCGTCAAAAAGGATAACATTTCTCTTAGCCCTGCCTAATACAAGAGCAGCATTCAGTCCAGCTGGACCCCCACCTATAATTACGCAATCTAAAATCATATTTCCACCTCATTATAGATATTAAAGATATTTATAGTCTGTAATTATTTTAAAAAAATTAATTAGCAATTGAATTTATATGATTTACCATATTTTCATTAACTTTTTGAACTACATGGTCAATCGTTTGAGACCTTAGATAATCTTCCATTTTAAGCTCAGCTTCATTCATTACTTGTTCAATGAAACAATTTTGTCTATCGTGGATATTGTTTTCTAAACCGCAATTAAACAATGAAGTGGTCCCTTCTATTGCATGTATTATATCTAGGAATGTAATTTCTTTTACATCTTTAATTAATTTATATCCTCCATTAACTCCCGTAACGGATTCGATAAAACCAGCTTTTACTAAAGTTGTTAATACTTTAGAAAGATACGTAGGCGACACTTTCTGAACTTCAGCCAATGGCTTTACACCAATTGTTTTTCCTGCTGGTAAAAGAGCCAAATAAACAATGGTATGAAGGGCATAATTAGTTGCTTTGGAATATTTCACTTTCTCACCACCTTAATTAAAGACTTGATGAATCTATAATATCTTTAATAAGATTGCTAAGTCAATAAATTATTTAGCCTATTTTCTTTTAATAGGTTTATCACTCATTAATATGATTATCCAATCTGATTTGATGAAAATCAAAATTGACATTTGACTTTAATGAACATACATAATATTATTAAAATAGAAAGTCGAATTCGATTCAGATAAAATGAGGTGTCAAGATGTTGATTCCAGGTAATGTTGAACTTATTACTTCCCCTGTTTTTGATTTATTGGCTTCAATGTTTCGGTTGAATGTACATGAGAGGCTTGTCGAACGGTTCGAATATTCAGATCCAACTAAAGTAAAGATGGATACCTGGGTAAATAAAACACGTAATATTCTTCCGCCATCTGTAAAGGAAGAACTAGAAGTCTTTTTTAATCATGAAAGTTTCATCGGAATGAGCCTTATACGTAAAACATATATGGAAAAGGCATATAAAAGTTATAAAGATTTTATAGACTTATTAGAAGCATTACCTCCATATGATTTAATCCAATGCTTTTTACAAACTGGATTTACTCCAAAAAGCATCGCTAATATCAAAAATGAAAAAGAGGTTCTAGATTATATAAAAAGTAGTAATTTTCCAGAAACCGAAAAGTGGAAACTTACTTATCTTTTCTTTGATTCCGAGAACACGAAGACCCGTTTTATCAGTTTAGTTAAAAAGTGTTGGAATCTTTATTATGCGGATGAAGTCGACGAGATAATGATTTTACAGGAAGAGTGCATCCAGCAGTTAAATGAAGAGTACGGTTTAAAAGATAGAGCTAGTTACTTTGACATTTTCCCTTATTTAGAGCGTGACTATGCAATTCCAGAAGATGTAGTAATTATTTCCGCTCCATCTGTCTTTTACAACATTAGCTCTTTAAGTTCTTATTCAGAATCAGATAACATTTATCTGCACCTTAGTGGTATTCACCTACCAAATTATATTCACAGATCGTCTTTAAGCGATGAGAAATTAATGGATTCCTTTAAGGCACTTGCAGATGAGAAGAGAATTAAAATGATACAAATTTTAAGCGTTTCACCAGCCTATGGATACGAATTAGCACAAAAGCTTGGACTCTCTAATTCAACCGTTTCACACCATCTATCTACTTTGGCATCATTAGGAATCGTCAAATCAACGAGGAAAGAAAACAGGGTTTATTACGAGGTGAATAAAGAACGTCTTAAAGAAATGATGCTTGCGATGACTTCAGCATTAGTTGATTAAGTGGAAAAGTATAACTTTTCCACCTTTTTATAAAACAACATTCGATTTATATGAAATATCAATTTCAATACAAATGAAAGGAAGATGTAGAATGAAGAATAATTTTAAACTACTGAAAGATAAGAATTTCCTTCTATTATGGCTTGGGCAAAGTGTGTCTGAACTCGGTAACAGATTTTATTCAATAGCAATTATGTGGTACGTGATTGAAAAGACTGGTTCATCTATGAATTTAGGACTCACTGTACTCTGCTTCACACTCCCTGCTGTTCTGATCATGCCAATTGCAGGTATTATGGCTGACCATAACTATAAAAAAAGTATTCTTATTACTTCTGATTTAGTGAATGGAATTGTCGTTATTATCATGGCAATAATGCTTTACTTACATTCATTATCAATGCTTATGCTTTATTCAATGATTATAATAATCACAGCTTCATCAGCATTTTTTACTCCTGCTATTTCTGCGGCAATACCAATTATTACTGGTAAAGAGGAGCTTTCTAAGGCAAAATCACTTAATCAGTTTACAAGTAGAATGGCTAATATCCTAGGACCTACTTTAGCGGGAGTATTAATTGCAGTAACTGACATTTGGCTTTTATTACTTTTAAATGGCATTTCATTTATTATTTCAGCTATCGTAAATTGCTGGATTCAAATACCTACTGTTGAGACTAATAGAAATAAGAAAAATATTAAAGCGCAGTTTACAGAAGGAATGAAATATGTACTAAGAGCAAAGAAATTACTTGCCCTCATTTTTGTAGGAGGGGTAATCATTAATTTTTTCTTAGCTCCATTGTCTGTGTTTATTACTATTATTTGCAATCAAATATTAGAAGTAGGCTCTAAAGGCTTTGGAATTGTTGAGGCATGTATTTCAATAGGTGCACTTGTTGGAAGTATTATTTCATTTTTTAATATCATCAAAAATCAAATAGTGTTGGGCATAATAGGATTAGTTTTGGAAGGAATAGCCTTGTTGATAGGTGGTGTGTTCCTTTCATTTGCTTCCTTAATTATATTTGCAATCCTACTTGGTCTAGGTGTTAGCATGGCAAGTATCGGTATTTCGACAATGTTTCAACTGTTAGTTCCTGAGAATATGATGGGTAGAGTTGGTAGTATCCTTTCTTCCATCTCAACATTCATCGTACCAATTGGTGTATTAGTAGGTTCATATATTATTAATGTTTATTCGGTAGAGTTGATATTTATCGTCTCTGGATTAATAGTGTTACTGTCAGGTGCATTTCTCGTCATTCCATTTTCTCAAGAATTTAAAAAGAAAAAAACACAATCAATACAGGGCTAGATGAAAGCATTATATTAAAAATTCCCTTTGAAAAATACCACTTCCCAAGCTGTCTTTTTTTAGACAGTTTTTTTTGCTTCACCATCAATATCGTTTCTAAAAATTTTGCATCACACCCTATACAAGTCAAATCTACCACAACACCATCCGGCTGCAATATCTCTTTCACCCATTTTTGGCAAGATGTTTGTATAGACCTAATGTTGACTATGCTTCTTTTAGAACAGACTAATTTCCTAGTAGTAGGAAAGAAAAATAAATGTAAGCGTTTTAAATTGTTGTTACGATTTAATCAAACAAAAGGAGGTAATCACAATGGCTAAAAAAGTTTTATTAGTTTGTGGAGCAGGAGCATCATCTGGTTTTATGGCGGCAGCCGCTCGTAAAGCTACTAAAAAATTAGGTGTAGATATAGAATTTAAAGCGAAAAGTGAATCAGAAATTGGTGAGCATTTAAATGATATTGATTTATTATTAGTGGCACCACATTTGAAATACATGATTGAGGATGTGAAAAACGCATGTGATACTGTAGGAGTTAAATACGGTATTATTCCTCAAAAAGTGTATGGATCACTGGACGGTCAAGGTTTAGTTAAGGTGGCAGAAGAACTTCTACAAGGTGGAGATCAATAATGGAACAAATAAATAAAGAAGAACTCGCATTAATTTCAATGAATGTAATCTTACATGCTGGTAACGCACGTGAATATGTTTTTCAAGCGGTAGACAAAGCTTCAAATGGAGATTTCGATCAAGCAGACGAACTAATGAATAATGCAAATGAAGAAATCGTTACCGCTCATAAAGCTCAAACTAGTACTCTGCAAAAAGAAGCGGAAGGTATTGAGATACCTTATTCACCATTATTTGGACATGCACAAGATACATTAATGACCGTTAAATCAGAAATGAACATTATGAAGGAGATTATAAAACTTTACAAAAGGATCTAAAGGGGGTAAAAAAGATGGAGAAATTTATGTCATGGATGACGGATAGCTTTGCTCCGAAGGTTAATAAGATAGCGAAAAACTCATGGGTTGCATCCATTCAAGACGCAATCTTAACTGCTATGCCAATGATTTTTATCGGTTCATTTGCAACCATTTTATCAATCGTTATGGATTATTGGAAGGGCTTTCCTGATTTTTCTTTACTCAGCACTTTTTCATTCGGTTTGTTCTCGTTATTTTTAGCTTATTTAATACCAGAATCAATAATGAACCGTAAAGGCCATAAGGATGTTTCAAAACAAGCAGGTCTTGCTGGCTTAGCGTTTTTCTTAATATTGGTATATCCACAAATTACTGCAGATGGTCATATAAAATTTGACCTTAATACATTCGGTACTGGTGGTATGATTGCTGCTTTACTTGCCGGGTTGTTTGTTGGGTTTGTAATGAACCTTTTCTCAAAATGGAAATTTATTGGGGAAGATTCACCTATTCCTGACTTTGTTGCTACTTGGTTTAACACGTTAATCCCAATTATCATAATCTTATTAATAGGTTGGATTTTTACTTTTGAACTTCATATCAACTTATATAATGTTGTAAATTCCATTTTTTCTCCATTAATTAATCTCGGACAAGGTTTTTGGGGATTTGTGTTGATTAACTTTCTTGGTTTTGCCTTTTTGTATACTTTTGGTCTTTCAAGTTGGGTTTTATACCCAGTTTCAAGTGCTATTGCTTTACCAGCTATTGCACAAAACCAAGCAAACTTTGAGGCGGGTAGAGCTGTTACGAATATTTTTACAGTCGAGTCAGCGTCATTGTTTCTTATCGGCGGCGGTGGTGCAACATTAGCACTATGTATCATGTTATCCTTTATGGCCAAATCACAAAGATTAAGAATGATAGGAAAAGCATCTCTTATTCCTTCTATATTTAATATTAATGAACCAATCGTGTTTGGTGCGCCAATCGCCTTCAACCCAATTTTGATGGTACCAATGTGGATTAATGGTTTATTAGGACCTATTTTAACTTGGATTGTAATGAAAATTGGATTATTGCCAATTCCACACAAGCCATTTCAACTTTGGTACTTACCTTTACCGATCCAAAGCTGGATTATTACTGAATCAATTCGTGGGTTAATTTTCTTCTGTATATTATTTGCCATTACTTGGATTGTATACTATCCGTTCTTTAAGATTTACGACAAACAAGCAACTAAACAAGATGCTGAATTAGCAGAAGAAGGGGAATGATATTGATGAGACAAAATAAATATGCAAGTTTTCCAACAGACTTCTTGTGGGGCGGTGCAATTGCCGCAAGTCAAGCAGACGGCGCCTACAATGAAGATGGTAAACAACCTAATTCATCTGATGTTCAACCATACCTTAAAGGAATGTCCAATGAAGAAATTCAAGAATTGGAAAAGCAAGGGATGACATTGGATGAAGTGAAAAAGAATCTTATTGATACAACTCATTATTTTCCTAAACGTCATGGTATTGATTTCTATCATACCTATGAAAGTGATTTAGAATTACTTGCAGAAATGGGCTTTAAAACTTTTAGAACTTCCATTGACTGGTCAAGAGTCTTTCCTAACGGGGATGAAACCGAACCTAACGAAGCAGCATTAAAGCACTACGACAAGATGATTGATAAAATGAAGTCACTCGGAATCGAACCAATCATCACCATGTTGCATTATGAAACACCGATTAATATCACATTGCAGTATGGTGGCTGGAAAAATAAAGCGGTCATTGATATGTTTGAACGCTACGGTAAAGTGCTATTGGACCGCTTCGGAAATCGTGTGAAGTATTGGATTGTTGTTAACCAAATTAACATGGTTCAGATCGAGCCTTTCTTGTCTTTAGGTATATGCAGTGATCAATATGACAATATTGAAGAGGCTGAATATCAGGCCGTTCACAATCAAATGGTAGCCTCCGCTAAAATCCAAAAATATGCTAAAACATTAAATCATGACTTAGAAATTGGGACAATGGTTGCTGACATGACCGTATATCCATTTTCATGTAAGCCGGATGACGTTGTGTTGGCAATGCAACATAATCGCATGCAATATTTCTTTACAGATGTTCAATTTCGTGGTGAGTATCCAAAGTATGCTGTAAATTACTTCAAGGAAAACAATATTCATCTTGATATTACAGAGGAAGAAATAAAGCTGTTAAGCGAAAATACGATGGATTATCTTGGTATTTCCTATTATTTCTCACAAATGGTTGATTCAACAATAAATGTGAATAAAGCTGATTCAACTACGGTAAATCCAAATTTAGAGGCTAATCCTTGGGGCTGGGCTGTGGATCCACAAGGATTATATAATACGCTTTCCCAATATTGGGATCGTTATCAGAAACCAATCATTATTGCCGAAAATGGGTTCGGTATGTACGATACAGTTGAAGATGGAAAGGTTCATGATGATTATCGTATATCCTACTTAAGTGATCATATTGAACAGGTTGGTCGTGCAATTCATGATGGCGCTAATGTTATTGCGTACTGTGCATGGGGACCAATTGATATTGTTAGTTGTTCTTCCCAACAAATGACAAAACGTTACGGTTTTATATATGTTGATTTAGATGACGAAGGTCAAGGATCTGGAGAACGATTGAAGAAAGATAGTTTCTATTGGTATAAACAAGTCATCACAACTAATGGTTCAGAAATTTAATACACTATTTAGGGGAAGATTGTAAATGACCTTCCTCTTTTTACTATACAAGGACTGATTTAATGAACAAAACCGATATGTTACTCGATTATCTTAAAAAGCATTCAGGAAAAGCCTTTATATCTGCTAAAACATTAGCTGATTCATTAGGCGTAACCGACCGAACTATTCGCCATTACGTTAAGTCGATTAATGAAAGTCAACCTAATCTTATTGAGTCGAGCAGAGTAGGTTACAAGTTAAGTAACAATACTTCCAAAGTTGTTAAATATCCAGAAAATAATGATCATATTGACAATCGCCGTTTTTATATTCTCAGACGACTGATCAAGAGTTCTGACCGAGGCTTGGATGTGTTCGATTTAGCAGATACTTTATATGTCTCAGACGCTACAATCCGTTCTGATATGATATACCTTAATCGATTCGTGACCAAACAGGGCTTACAAATCATTCAACAACATAATCGTTACGTTCTTACTGGGAATGAGAAGAGCCGTAGAAAATTGATGATTGATTTAATTGACTTTTCGAAACCAAGCAAAACATCCCTTGAAGAAGAAGTTCAAAGATTCTTAGGAAATATATCCCTGTATGAGTTGATGAAATTAAGTAGGACAATCTTTGAAAAGTACCATGTTCATCCAAACACTTACTTCTTCAAAAATTTCGTCTTACATTTAGCAATTGCTATTGAACGTGCAACGGATAATGAACAACTTGAACAAAGCTCTTCTCCAATCCAAAATCGTAATACAACTAGTTTTAAAATCGTTAATGAAATAACAGATAATCTTTATAAAATGTACCATATTCAGTTTTCTCAGGCAGATAAAGACGAGTTGTCAATCTTATTTATTGGCCAACTAAAAGATGAAGAGATTTCAATGGATGATTATGCAAACAGCAAAGTTTCGAAAGCATTAGAACATGCCATTCAAGAAATAGCGGAAGTCTACATGCTTAATTTTGATGATCATAGCTTTAACACTCGTCTATTAGTCCATGTACAAAACTTGTACAATCGCCTCATCCAAAATAAATATACAAGAAATATGAGTGTATTAAACATTCGAATTAAATACCCAATCATTTTTGATATTGCCGTATATTTGGCCTCGGTGCTGTCAAATGATTTGAACGTTGAAATTAATGATGATGAAATTGCCTTTATTGCTTTACACATTGGTTCATTCTTAAATAGTCAACATGATGAAAATAATAAAATTAATACGGTTATTATTACTCCCGCATATCTAGGTCAACAAACTGAAATTGAAAAATGTATTCAAAAACATTTTGCTGATGATTTGATTATTAGAGGGATTTATGAAGACGTTAGTGACTTGAATTCGCTAACTTCCAATGAATTAGTTATAACAACACAAAACCCTGAACATTTAAGAAATCATTTTGCAACCATTAATACGGAAATAGTATGTATTCATGAATTTATAACCAAACACGATATTGCTTTGATCAGCCGTACTGTTGAAAACATCAAACATCATAATTACTTAGACTTTCTCAAAGAAAAGATTCCTGAATTAATTAAAGAGAAGTTTTTCATCAACATTAATGATGAGTCATCAACAGAGCAAATAATGAAGACTATTGCTGAAGGTTTTCAACAAAATGGTTATGTAGAAGATGACTACATGAAGAAATTGAATGAACGAGAAAAGATTTCTTCTACTGCTTATCCAAGTGGTGTAGCAATTCCACACACAATGAAGTTTGAAGGAAAAAAAACAGGGTTAATGATTTTAAAACCTGTCAACCAAGTTGATTGGGATAATATTAAGGTTAAACTTATTATTGGGCTTACCGTCAACAAGGACGATTCACATATGTTTAACAAGATTTTCCCACGAATTATTGAATTGGCTGCTGAACCGTACAACATTAATTATCTTGTTGGAACAAATTCCAGAGATGAATTTATTGATCGTTTAATCGAATTAATGGTGAGGGATAATTACTTTCCGGAGTAGATACTACAGAAAAAGTGCATAGTGTATGGGAAAATTAAAGTGCAGAACTTTACAAAGAAAAAAATGTAGAGTCCTGCACTAATTTTATAAAGATATGCTATATATCGAAGAAATCCACCTTGAAAATAGTAGCATTTCTACCAACTTATTTTTATGTTATTGATTTTTTGTTTTTATAATCCAAAACAGGCACGTTGCTCTGAATTAATGACCTCTTTCACCTTCTTTGATATAATCAAAATATGATGCTGACGATTATGGAAGATAAAACGCTTACAAGAGTAGCACCATATAACAATTTTAGCCCGAAACGCGCAACAATGTTACCTTGTTTTTCATTCAAGCCTTTTACCGCACCTACGATGGTACCAATAGATCCAAAGTTTGCAAATGAAATTAGAAATACGGAAACAATGGCTGTTGTACGCTCACTCATACCTTTTTGTATCTTAACAAAGTCAAGCATTGCAACAAATTCATTCGAAACAAGTTTTGTTGCCATGATACTACCTGCTTTAACAGCTTCATGCCATGGTACACCCATAAGGAAAGCAACTGGTGCAAAGACATATCCTAAAACTCCTTGGAACGAGATGCCAAATATACCATTGAAGATTCCGTTAATTAAAGCAATTAACCCAACAAAACCAACTAACATTACCCCAACTACGATAGCGACTTTAAAGCCATCCATAATATATTCGCCAAGCATTTCAAAAAATGTTTGCTTTTCTTCTTCCTTAACATAAACTATATCTTCTTCTGGTTTAACTTCATACGGATTAATGATGGATGCAATGATAAAACCACCAAATAGGTTTAATATTAATGCAGCCACTACATACCTAGGTTCTAGCATGGTCATATAGGAACCAACAATGGACATGGATACAGTTGACATCGCAGACGCGCATAATGTGTACAAGCGATTTTTAGACAATAATCCAAGTTGATTTTTAACTGAAATAAATACTTCATTTTGTCCTACAATTGCCGCAGCAACTGCGTTATAAGATTCTAATTTTCCCATTCCGTTTACTTTACTAAGCACTACACCAATATACCGAATAATAAACGGCAATATTTTAAAATGCTGCAAGATTCCTATTATTGCTGACATAAAAACAATCGGCATCAGAACATAAAGGAAAAATGTATATGCACCTTTATTTGCAATTCCACCAAAAACAAAATCGGTACCTTCATTGGCGTATTCAAGTAATTTTGCGAAACTATCAGCAAAACCTTTAACTAAAAATTCACCAACACCCGTTTTTAGTAGAAGTAACCCTAAAATAATTTGAATAACAATCATTACGATGATTGGACGATATTTAATCTTTTTCTTATTATTACTTGCAAGCCATGCCAGTAAGAGAACAATAATTAGACCAATAACAGAAATTATATAATGCATTTTTTTATTCCCCCAAATATCGATTAAAAAGATTGTTCCATTTTTCGATATCTTTATATTAAAATCATAGATTAGTTATCAATTATTGTATTAAGAGCTATTTCTACCATTTCGTTAAAAGATTGTTCACTATCTTTATGGGATGAGCGTTCATTTGTTAATAATTGACTACCTACTGTCAAAATAGATAATGCTTTTACACCATATTTAGCAGCTAAAGTATAAAGGGATGTGCTTTCCATTTCTACCGCTAATACACCGAAATCCATAAACTTGTGAAGTCGATCTAATGTTTCACGGTAGAATTCATCTGAATTATAAATGTTACCAACAAAGACATTTACGTTTTTACTTTGTGCCTGTTGATATGCTTTCATTAACAATGAATAATCTGCCGTTGGTGCATAATTACAACCGTAAAAAATTTTCTCTGTCATATTACTATCTGAAGAAACTGCTTGGGCTAATACAATATCACGGATGTTAAGCTCTTTTTGCATCGCACCACATGTACCGATTCGAATCAATTTTTTAACTCCATAATCATTTATCAATTCAGTTGCATATATACTCATTGATGGATTTCCCATCCCAGTCCCCTGAACCGAAATCGGTACACCTTTGTAAAATCCAGTGTAACCATACATACCTCTCACTTCGTTATAACAAAAAGCATTATCTAAAAATTGTTCTGCTACAAATTTTGCGCGCATAGGATCACCCGGAAGTAAAACGCGTTCAGCTATTTCTCCTTCTTTTGCTGCCAAATGTATACTCATGCTTTTTTCCTCCTTAAGCTTTATTTTTACACCTGAATACTAAGGAAATCGTTTACATTTCTTACAAAGAAAATAAATGCTCAAGATTTCCTTTAAAATAAATCAAGAAGCTACTCAAAGCATAAGTTTTTTTAAAATAACAAACTAGACCAAAATTTTACGGATGGTACGGAAAATAATTGACCAAATTATAAAAGCAATTCTTTACGAATATTATCTAAATCCCTTTTAGTTGGAATGGTAGAAATAATGACAACAGGCACTGTCTTTAATGTAACGGGGAAATTACTAATGATGAAATCAATATTATTTTGCTGAACAATTTCGTCAGTCAGACCTTTCATTATGGAAGTATTAATGATCAACTCGTCTCCAATTTCTTTTTTAATCAGTTGCGCTACGTAATGACGAATTGAAAATTCTTCTCCGATAACTAGGAAAGCTTTTTTACTTTTATAACGTAAGCTTGAACTAACTAGTAGCGTTAGTTTTGTTAAATGAAAGTCATTATACGATACAGCAGGGTATAGAGTATTCCACTTTTGCATGCAAACTTGCAGTTTTTGATAATTTTGCTGACACTCTTTTTGAACATATGTATTTAAATTCTTTTTTGAAATCAACATCAATTCAGGAATTGCATTATCAATTAATAGCTTGCTAAAAAAATCATATATTTCCCAAATAAAACGTTCATTCATATTAATATTGGGATAAACCTTTAACAATAACGTTAAAAAGGAATTAGCCATTTCATATTCTTCTTTATTTTTGCGAAGTTCAACTTCCTTAACAAATGCCATTTCTTCATCATCATAATAATTATATTGGCTAGTACTAAATAGTGACTGTATAAAGAATATTTCACTATTTGGTAATTCAATTGAAAACATTCGTTGAAGCTTTTTCGCCAAATTTGTCATTGGTAAATAAAACATTCCTTGTTCCCAAGGGTAATTTCTTTCAGTAATTGTTACACATTCTCCTTTATTAACTCTTTCTAATACAATAGCAATTAAAAAAGACAACCTTCTTTTAGAGTTGATAAAATAAACAATATTTTTTTCATCCTCTATATTTGTAATTAATTGATTGATATCATCAAAATTGATTTTAGCAAAAGGCCATCCTGTAAACTCATACGCATCGCAATATAACTTCCAATAAAAATATCGAATGTTAATTTCATTTCCTTTCATGGTAGGTGAAGAATAAGTTATGCGTATGTTATAAGGTTTAAGTTCATTGTTATTTAATTGCACAATAAGTTTTTTCAAAGACGAAGAACTCATGAACATTTCTTCAGCTAGTTCCTCTATTGTGAATTGACCACCATCAGTAAACAATACATTCATCAGTCGATAAAAAGTGGTTTGTCTAAACATATTAGAAATCACTTCACTAACTGTTTTACTTCGCCTATCACGCCCGAGAAGGATTCCCTTTCCTCTGGAAACTTCAATTTTTAATCCAGATGGTAGTTGCATACTTATCCCTTCAGATATCTTACTTATTGTTTTATCAGAAACACCTAATTTTTTTTCAACCTCGGCTAAAGTAAACCATCTTTGTTCAGTATCGAGCAATGTTAAAAGCTCGCTAGCTATTATAAATTCCTTATCCATTTTCTCACCTTTTTTCTACCTAATAATCCATACTTTTTCTCGAAAAATATCCCGTTATATAAGTATAGGGTAAATGATTATAGAATACACAATTTCATAGGACATCAAAATCCTCTCTTAGAAGCAGAAAGAAGCATTTACACATTAAATGTCTTGTATTTCAGTCACTGCCTATCACACTATCCAAACGATAGTAAACTTTTTTCATTCCAATTGGATATAATCTCAACTTAAATAAGGGAATCGTCCCCACGTTTTTCTTATTTAAACACTGTGGCCGATTCTCTTGTTTACTAAATGAAACAAGAGAACCGTCCCAACGTTTTCAATTATCTTCTTTAAATAGGTAGTATTGCTTAAATGGCAGGATAAGTGTTAAAGTTTGAGAGTTAGTGCTGACTTTTTATAGTCAGCCTTTTTTTGATAGAATAGAATTAAAATCAATTGTGAGGTGTATATATAATGGAAAAACTAATGTTTATTGAAACAGGGATGGGAATTGATGTTCACGGACAAAATATTACGAAAGCAGCCGTTCGTGCTATAAAGAATGCCATTCACTATAATTCGATGCCGGGCATCAAATCTGTACTGCCGGGTAATAGTTTAGACAATATGGTCGTAAATGTTAAATTGGCCGTCCCTTGTGATAAGGAAAAACTAGATATTGATACTGTAAAAGAAGCGATTCCATTTGGAAAAGTATCAGTGGAAGTAATGGATGGAGGCATGCTGACAACTAGTGGAATTGTCATCGAGGAAAAAGGCGATATAAATGATAAGATGTATATCGTTGTCGCATCTGTTGAGGTTGGGTATTAATAGCTTCTAGCAAAACTTTATTAATAGGTGTAGGTAGTACTAACAACATAATTACTATTTAATAAATGGGTAGCCAAACATCTTTTGGTTACCCATTCTCTTTTTATTCAATCCCCTATGTCTCCAAATAGTGAAAGAATTTTTTCACTCACTCTTCCATTAATGATAAAAGATTATTGATAAAACCATCATAATTTTTAGACTTTAATAACAAATAAACATTTTCTGGTTCTGATAATATTTTAATAAAACTATCATAAATATCCCGAAAAATTCTTCGTTCTTCTCTATTAAGGGCAATGAGCGCAATAATTTGTACAGAATTGTTTCCCCATTTAACGGGTTTGTCATTTAAGACAATCGAAATAGCAGACTTTAACGCATCCATATGCATCGAATGAGGTACGGCAACATTATTAATAAATGAAGTGGATGACATTTTCTCCCTTTCAATTATATCGTTAATACCTCCCGTATCGAAAAATCCAAGCTGAACCATTTTCTCACCAATGAATCTTATCATTTCAAATTCATCTTGTAAGTATATATTTTGTTGAAATAGATGTGGGTCAAATAGACTGATTAAATGATTTTTTAGTTTGTTATGTCTTCTTTCCTTTTTAATTTTGGTGATACTATTTTGGATTTTAAGAATGTCCTCTTCCAATATAAATGGATTTAAATAAATCACTTCACGACCCATTATTGGGGAAATCTGAATTGTTGTGATGATGATGTCGGAGTCTATATGTTCCAAATCAAAATCTGCTGTCGTAATAACTCGGCTAATTTCCATTTGCTCCCCAAAAGATTCTTCTAATCTTTTTAATAATGAAAGATGCATATTGTAGTATTCAGGACAGATCACGGTGCATGTTATTTTATTTTCAAGCACTTTTTGACGTTCGAGAAAGGCACCGATGTGAAAGGCTATATAAGCGATCTCATCTTCATTGATTTGAATATTTTCCTTTTTCTGTATCTCATTCGAAATAAAAACAGCCAAATCATAAATTAGTGGATATGAAGATTTAATCTGCTTAGTTAAAGGATTTTTCGATAGATAATTATGCCTTGCCCGGTTAATTAAATTCCGAATGTGCAGAGTGAATTTTATTAGAAATTCCTCATCGTAAATATCCACCAGATAATACTCTTTTACCTTTTGGATGATTTCGTTCACTAGTTGAATATATTGTTTTTCAATATATTCGCTTAGATTTTCTTTGTTAAGTCTGTCATAACTCAAAATAGTTGTTTTACTAATTAAAAGAATCGTTAAGTAATAAAGCTCTGCCCCTTCAAAGGTTACCCCGAACTCCATTTTTATTAACTTTGCTATATCCGATGCTGCCTTATATTCCTTCGTTTTCGTCAAAGTCTTTATGTTTTCTTCCGAAATGGTTCGATGTAGGCTTATCCGCTCGGTTGCAATCACAATGTGAAGCAGGATGTTCCCGATGGTATATTCATTTACATAAAGATTATAGGATGCCAACACTTTGACAAGCTCACCTTTAAAATCTTTTAAATCATAACCAAAAGCTGCTTGTATGTTTTCCAAATGCAAAAACTGGTCTTTTGTTTCTTCATAGAAAATATGGCTCATCAGTTTTCGCTTATCTCGTTCTTGTCCATTTAATATGATTAAATCGCCATCTCGTTTGAAGGATAAATTGAATTTTTCCAAAAGACTTTTTGCTTTTTTTAAATCACCTTCGATTGTGGATGTACTTACATAAATCTTTTCACTTAGATCAAATATATCCATACCTTCTGAGTGGGTAATTGATTGCTTTAATAGGTAATAAAGACGCTCAAGAGGTGTCTGTGTTTCGGAAGTTTCTTTCTGTTCCTCTCGTTGCATTTCATAGTAAACGTTTTCATTTAGTTTATAACCAAGGTTAGAGGACATGATTAATGCGGATGGAGAGATTTCATTTATTTCATTTACATATTTTCGGATACTTCTGCTAGACACAGAAAATTGTTTAGCCAAAATATCTGCTTTTACCCAATCACTTTTGTTTAACAAAAATTGAATAATTGCTTCTTCTCTCTCCTTTTTCATGCTATAAAACCCCCAAACCTGTAATTATCGTTAGTTTCCCACTTATATAGTGTAAAAAAACACATAATAAATTTAAAGTAGAAAAAGTTCCTCCCCCCCGGAACTTTTTCTACTTGAGGGAAATTATCAATAAGTAGGACAATGACCTCAGAAAGTATAATTCAAATTTACTTCTTAGGAGGAATTTAATATGACAGAAAAAACAATTCTTTTGGTTTGCGGCGGTGGTGCTTCCAGCGGATTCATGGCTCAAAACATTCGGAAGGCAGCCAAAAAAAGAAATATAGAATTAAATGTAATCGCTCGCAGTGAGTCTGAAGTAGACGAATATATAAATGAAATTCATGTGCTGCTTATCGGTCCGCATCTCCAATATATGGAAGAAGATTTAAAAACAAAGGTACAACCTTATAACATTCCATCTGCAGTGATTCCGCAAAACATATACGGTCTCATGGATGGAAACAAAGGTTTGGATCTCATTTTAGAACTTCTTGGCGAAAAATAAAATAGAATGGAGGTTACTTCATGAACACATTCATTAATTGGATGAACCAAAACTTTACCCCTAAAATGAATAAAATCACTAGAAATGTTTGGGTTTCATCGATTCAGGATGCCATCATGGCAATTTTGCCATTGATTCTTGTTGGATCGCTGATTACATTGATTTCAATTTTGAATAACTATTTTTCAAAAATGCCCGATTTTTCACCAATCAGCACTTATTCATTTGGACTTATCAGTGTATTTGTTGCGTTATTAACTCCTTATTTCATTATGGAAAAAAAGAAAAAGAACGATCGAAAAATCATCTCTGGATTAACAGGAGTCTCTCTGTTTTTTATGCTTCTTATGCCAAAACTTACAGACGATGGCGGCATTACTTTCAAATTGGAACGCTTTGGCGGCAATGGTATGTTTGTTGCTCTCATTGTTGGTCTTGTTGTAGGCGTAGTTATGTTCCTGTTTTCAAAAATCTCATTATTTAAAAATTCAAGTTCTTTACCGGATTTTATTATTGTATGGTTTGACACCATCATCCCAATAACGCTCTTATTGCTTTGCGGCTGGTTATTTACTTTCCCAATGCATCTTGATTTGTATGATTTAATTTTAAAAGTTTTTCAACCGCTTTCATTAATTTCTCAAACTTTTGTCGGGTTTGTATTAATCACGTTTATTGGTATTTTCCTTTATTCCTTTGGAATCAGTGCTTGGGTATTGTATCCGATTCTGTATCCAGTTTGGCTGGCAGGTATTCAGGCAAATACGAAAGCTTTAGCTCATGGCCTACAGCCTCATAATATCCATACATTTGAAACCCTTATGGGATGGGTATGGGTTGGAGGTATGGGGACCACATTACCATTGGTACTCATGATGTTATTTTTTTCAAAGTCCAATCAATTAAAAGCAATCGGGAAAGTTACCATCATCCCTGGCATATTCAATATTAACGAACCTGTCATTTTTGGTGCCCCAGTGGCATTTAACCCGATATTAATGGTTCCAATGTGGTTAAATGGTCTGATCATACCGGCTATAACATACATTGTTTTGAATCTTGGATGGGTTACAATCCCGGCCAAGCTATTCCAGCTATGGTATATGCCCGTGGGAATTTCCACTTATCTAGTTAACTCCGATTTAAGAGGATTGATTTTATTAATTGTAATAGTGATTATCTCATGGTTAATTTGGTTCCCATTTTTTAAAGTATATGATATGCAACAGTATAAACAAGAACAAGAATAGTAGAAAAAGAGTTTGGAGGTATACTCAATGGATGACAACAATTTGAAGGAAAACGAACTTATAGAAGTATCCATGAAAATCATTCTTAACGCTGGTGATGCAAGAATGATTATTAAAGAAGCATTGAATTGTATTGCTGCTTGTAATTTTCAAGAAGCAGAGACCAAGCTTGCCGAGGCAAAAAAGAAAATCACTGCCGCTCATGCTGCTCAGACGGAGACTATTCAAGGTGAAGCTCGCGGTGAAAAGATTCCATTCTCCCTATTATTTGCCCATGCTCAAGATACTTTAATGACTATTATGAGCGAGTGGAACACTGCAAGCCAATTAATTCACTTATTCGAAGCGTTTGATCAGCGCTTAAAAAAGCTTGAAGAAAAATAATTCAGTAAATGCCAGATAGAACATCATCTGGCATTTATCTTTTCAGGAGGGGTCAAACGTGAATTATAAAAGTTCGATAGCATTTCCAAAAGATTTTTTCTGGGCTGCAGCTACCGCTGCCTATCAATTCGAAGGGGCCCATTTGGAAGATGGTAAAACTTTATCTATTGTAGATAAAAATATCAATCCTAATTATGCGGATACAAGTGTGGCATCCGATCACTACCATCGATTCAAAGAGGATATCGCACTCATGAAAGAGCTTGGAATGAAAGCCTATCGTTTTTCCATTTCTTGGCCGCGTGTTCTGCCAAATGGCCGAGGAGAAGTGAACCAGAAGGGTATTGATTTTTATAAAAAGCTCGTCAATGAGTTGAAAGCAAATGGTATAGAGCCATTGGCAACCATTTATCACTTTGATTTACCAGCTTGTCTACAAGAAGAATACGGCGGATGGTCTTCTCGCCAGATTATTGATGATTTTGCATACTTTTGTAAAGTATTGTTTGAGCATTTAGGCGGACAGGTTAAGTACTGGTTCACGATTAACGAACAAAGTAATATGTTTCTTCTCCCTTATTTGATGGAATTTAATAAAGAAATATCTTTGGAAAAACAAAAATATGAGATGAATCATATCATGACACTTGCTCATGCAAAAGCCATTCAAATTTGCCGAGAAATGATTACTGATGCCAAAATTGGACCAGCCATCGGACTTTCGCCAAATTATCCGGAGACTTGTCGGCCTGAAGACATCCAGGCTGCCCGTGAAGCAAATGATTTTCGAACCTATTTATTTACTGATTTATATATGTTCGGAAGATACCGGGACAATATTTGGCGCTACATGGAGGAAAACGGTGTAACTCCAACTATTGAGGAAGGAGACATGGAATTGCTTCAATCGGCAAAGCCTGACTTTTTAGGAATAAACTATTACCAAAGCCGGGTAGTAAAATATGCTCCGGAAACGATGGAAACGAAGGATATGACAATCAATGTACACGGTAAAAAAGGGGAAACAGAGTTTGAAGTTGTTCCAGGTATTTACCAAGGAAGCTCTAATCCTTATTTAGAAAAAACGGATTGGGATTGGGAAATTGATTCAATCGGGCTTCGTACTTTGTTGAATGAATTAAATGACCGTTATCAAATACCAATAATCATAACGGAAAATGGTATAGGTGGAGTAGATATATTAACAGAGGATGAAGAAGTACATGATCAGTATCGGATTGATTATCTGAAAATGCATCTTGAACAGTGTCAATTAGCAATTGGCGATGGTGTCCAATTATTTGGTTATTGCCCCTGGTCCTTCATGGATTTATTAAGTACAACAAGTGGATTTCGAAAAAGGTATGGATTTGTATACGTTAACAGAAAAGACGATGATCTAAAAGATTTACGAAGAATCAAAAAGGATAGTTTTTATTGGTACCAAGAGGTTATTCGGTCTAACGGGATAAATCTTTAATAGAAATGTTATAGTTACTAACTGTAATAACTAATAATCGAGTTAAGAAGTGGTATTTTTGATAAAATAGAATCAATATCAACTAAGAAGTGAATAAATGATGGAAAAACTAATGTTTATTGAAACCGGGATGGGGATTGATGTTCATAGGCAAGATATTACGAAAGCATCTGTCCGTGCTATAAAAAATGCCACTCACTTTAATTTGATGCCAGGCATCAAATCTGTACTGCCAGGGAATAGCTTAGACAATATGGTCGTAAATGTAATAACTGGCCGTCCCTTGTGATAAGGAAAAACTGGATATTGATACTGTAAAAGAAGCTATTCCATTTGGAAAAGTATCGGTGGAAGTAATGGATGGTGGCATGCTGACAACAAGCGGAATCGTCATTGAAGAAAAAGGTGATTTAAATGATAAGATGTATATATTGTTGTTGAATCTGCTGAAGTTGGCTATTAATAGCTTCTAATTAACATATTCGATAGTTATACTTGCACCTTATTTACTATTTTAATAACGGGCAGCCAAATTGTTTTGGTTGCCCGTTTTTGTTAAATCTTCATTTTCAGTTGCTAACAATTCAATGCCTTCTCATACATTTTAAATAGTTGACCATCTAGATCTAATTGTACATATCACAATAACTATATTAATAAGGATAAAATTAATCCTTCGCTTACTGAGTTGTCTTACCTATATTAAGAATTCGTAGGACAACAGAATAAGCGATACATGTTATTTCAACGAAAGCTTCACAACATCATCTAAGTATTTTGTCGTATTATATCCTTGAATCCGCAGCTCTTTTGGAATCACACTTTCTTCAGAATCTTCATTTTGTAAGGTTATGTTTTGAACTGTAGTGAAATACCGTGGCTGCTTGATTTCTTCATATGCTGCAGGGATATCATTCATATCATATTCAACCCCATTTTTATCAACAATCACTCCTTCAGACTCCATCCCCATTGAATTAATTTCCTTTTCATGCGCACCGACAATATCGAATTCAAGAGACCCATATGCTCGATTCTTGATTTCATGATTGCTTATCACAACATTGGTAGGCTTTCCAACTTCCACCTTATCAATCGAAATGGTGCTGCCAGCATATTCAAAGGTTTGAGGATATCCTCTAGAAGCATCCAGTTTGATGGTTTTTGGATCTTTTACTGCTATAAAAACAGATTTGAATTGAACATTAACCTCTTTTGACTTTTCTCCAAAAAGTGGGTCTAAGCGTGCCTGAAAAGTATTCCAATTCATGTAATCTTCTGTAAAAGAGCTGCCATAAATATCAGCTTTCACTTTTTTATTGTTCATTTCAAGATTGTCAACATTAAGAAATTCTATCCGCTTCCCTGATATTTCGTTATTAATTGAAAATTCCAAGATTGTTGTCGTAGGAGCAATCGTTAGTTTATCGAATCGAACTGGGATCCCTTCGACTTTTGTTTCTTTATTCAATGCGTATTCGATAGAGGGATGTTTTGTTACAGGAATCTCGAAGTTCCACTCCCCATTTTCATATTCCATGTTCTCGTAAGAATTCGTGTTAGAGGAATCACGACTTAATTTCAGAAGTTTTGTAATTTTAAGCTTGATTGTTCCGTTATCCTTTATCAGTGGCTGCAGACTCAACTTTCCGTGAAACACGTTCTTTTTTTTATTATTTACTTTCGATTTAAGGTCGAGAGGATAATGATAATATCTTTGAAATGTTTCATCGTTCATTATTTCATGCTCGTTCTCCACAGAGACACCTTCATAATCCATCACATATTGATTATCCTTGGCAGTACCTTCTATTTCATAACAAACAAGCGTCTGCACATCATCAGCAATCGCGCTCTTGATTCTAATCTTCACCCCATTATTTTCCGCTTCAAGGTTCAGTCTTTCACCCAGGCCATGTTGCAGAAAGGCTCTCAATTGCTGGTCCTCTTCAGTCCACGTATAGTAGAGGTTTGTAAAAGTCCCTGTAAAAGCTTCTATAACCATTAATAAAGCGATAACACTTGCTAAAACAATCCCGATTCTTTTACGTTTCTTAATCTTTCGTTGTCTATGCTTTTCCATTTCAGCAAGCCTTGCCTTGACGTTCTCCATGAAATCAGATGGCACATGGAAATCCTCCATCTTTTCCGTAAAATTTACAAGGGTTAACATGTCATCCTGAAAAGAGGCCAACTCCTCCTGACAGTCTTGACAATGAAAAATATGTGTCTCGAAATCAACCTTTTTCGACCGATCCATGGTTCCTTCTAAATAATCGATATAATGCTTATTATACTCTTTACAGCCATTAAAGCTTGCCCCATAACCCTTGCCATTTTTAAGTGACTGGATTCCGAAAAACAAATGCTCTTTCAACTCTTCCACTGACACTTGAAGAAGATCTGCTGTTTCCTCCTTAGAAATTCCTTTTATATATGTAAAAACCAATGCCTCTTTCTCAAACTCTTTCAACTCATCGAGTGCTTTAAATAAATCATGACGAGATTTACTTTCCTCGGAAACTTGTAAACTTTTATCGTTTGTAAGCTCCCGGCATGTATCTATAAAAATGGATGTAACTCTCATCTCGAATGATGTTTCATTCTTGAATCGAGGCAATTCCTTATGGACTTTAATAATGGAACGAAAAAAAAGCTCTTCCATTTGCTCCTGATTCCTAAGATATGACCATCCAAGAGAATAGAAGGTATGTATATGTTGAAGGAACCAATCAACGATGGGTTCCATGCCCTTGTCACTTTTCATAGTGATTGAAATGGGTTCTATTTTTGTTGGAATCATAAATGTGTTTCCCCCTTATATCATTCTCTTCATTAATGATATATTGAGAGGAAGTTTTTTACAATATTAGTAGTGTAGCTTATACAAGAAATAACTAGATATAAAATTGTTTCAAAGTTGGGTAACTAGGTTGTGCCAAATTGATGGTCGTAACTATTTCTAAGACGGTTGAAGAACAGACAAGAATCAAGCAGCACGATATTACCTTTTTTCATCCATTGGATATAATCTCAACCGAAACAAGAGAACCGTCCCCGTGTTTCACCCATGTTTCAATTGATTGAAGAGCAGACAAGAATCAAGCAGCTCGATATTACCTTTTTCTCATCCATCGGATATAATCTCGACCGAAACAAGAGAACCGTCCCCATGTTTCCCCATGTTTCCTAATTTTTTTATTTGAATATGATGTAGGAAATACAACTGAATTTATAGATTCGGGATACTTATCGCTAAGGAGAGTATAAATGAGCAAATATAGATATTCATCCATTCTAAAATGTGGCAAGACTTTCAACATTAATTTGCCACCAAATCTTAATGTTAGTGATCCACCTATTGTTTTAGCTGAGGTCAGTGTCAACACTGGCTTGGTCAAAAGGCCCTGTGTACTTCTGCAATATTCGGAGTTCATTCAGTTTTCATTGTTCGGACTTCATCCAAAAATATTTATCGTTTACCGTCTAGTAAGGGAAAATTGTAAAGAAAATTATGCGCAAATTTTACAGGAATGGGAGTTTGAGCTTGAAACTCCAGGGGTAACAGAAGTAGGTAATTTAAGCACAAATCAGCCCACTGTACTTAATTTTTGTGACCGCTTAGATCACGATGAAGATAAAAAATTAACATATAAACTAGAAATTGCTCAAATCCAAACTAATAATGTAAGGAACTTTGGTATTACAAATAAAACCTTCTCTGCCACCCTTTTAAGGGAAGGATCCAGCCATATGAAAAAGCCGAATAATTCCTATGTAAAAAAAGGGAGGTATTAGCTTGAAACACTATTATAAAAGCAGAGATTCAAAGCAACCTGAGCAAAATAATGCCCCTTTTGTTGTATGCGGAAAAATATTTCATCCTATTTTACCGCTTCAATTAAATAGAAATAATCCCCCTGTTAAATTGGCAGAGCTAACTATAAATACAAATAAAATAAGCAGATCACATATTTTACTTTCTTTTTCCGGCTTTATTACTTCCATTTTAAGAAAGGAAAGATTTGTGGAGCTTGTATTTAGGCTGGTAAGAAAATGTGACCACTCCACTGCGGAAGTCCTTAGAGAATGGCCGTTTAGAAGGGTTTTCCCAATGGACATAAATGTGAAAGAACCTGTTGTTTATGCTGATTGTTTAGATACAGAACATGGTGAGAATTGCACTTATATTTTTGAACTAGTAAAAGTAAATATATCGGATCAATCTTCCTATGATATTACGCAAAAAATCATGACTGCCCAAGTGTTTGAAGAAGGGAGATGAAAAAATGAGTGTTGAAAGCATTTCTTTTCTAAAATGCGGTAAAGTTTTTAACGTTAATTTGCCAAATGAAGTAAATGAATCAATCATTCTTGCAAAAGTAAAAATAAATACAAGAATGACAGAAATGCCCTGTATTCTACTAAATTACTACTCCAACCTTGAAACCTCGGTTTTTAACGCTAATCCCATCTTAAATGTTGTTTATAGACTCATTCGTAAAAATAACCATACAGGTGAATTGAGAGTATTAGAAGAATGGAACTTAAGCGCTTCTGAAATCATTCCAACCCCGGTTACGGAAAACGTTACAATTGAACCGCTGGTGCTTACTTATTGCGAATGTCTTGGTAATCAATGTGATGACTCCTTCACATACGTTTTACAATTAATCGACATAACCCTTAACAATACAACCTTAAAGATCTCAAAACAGAAATTTTCCGCGATTGTTAGTCCTGGTACAACAGAGTAAAAGATTTGTACTTTTGGATTGTTGACACTTCCCATTAGACTATTTACGTTTATTTGTACGAAAATTGAGCCTTTTAACATGCTGGTAACCATTTTGAAAAATTCTCAATTGTTTTATCGAATATCTTTAAAGATGTTGAATAAATAAAATAACTGCCCATTCTGCTGTAAAAGCATTACCGCATTGGGGGCAGTTATTATTTATGACGAATACAATCATATTTGCAAGTTAATAAGGAGCATAGTTTTGTTTAATGTTAAATTCTTAGATGCTAGGTAGACTCCATGTCTCTAAACCATTTTAAAAATTTTTAAAATCGAATCATTACTTTTCAACCAAAGAGATATATTTTTTAGAGATTACAACTAGAAAGATAGTTTTAGGTCTCTCCACATGAGTGTGCTCAAAAAACAGCTAAACTAAATCTGCTTTAACAAATATTCACATACTTTCCTAGAACTAAGTCTGGCTGCTACATAAGGAGGCTGGACTCCTCTGGCGCCTTCGAGCGGAATTCCTAACCACAAAACTTTTTCGTCAATCATCACAAACGGATATGGAAAGCTTTCGTCCAGCCAGACATCGCAGTTGCTCCACTTTTGCTTGGAAACAACAGTCAATTTTAATCGCTTTTCTCTATTTATTAACTGCTTATTCCATTCCTCAGATAACTTTGTTCCTTCTGGTAAGGAAATAATAATCGATGATTTTGCCGATCTCAAGTCCCGAAATGCAGCTTCCACTTTTCTTGCATGAATCCATCTTAATTTTTGGTGTTGGTTTTGAATCCAGGAACCAATTTCTTTTGTTGTGACCGTTTGATTATGTCGTACCTGATGGTCAACAAGTTGTCGCAGCGTTTTTCCTTTATAAATATGCCTTTCGATAAAATTTCTGTCGCTGACGTGAAGAAACTTTCCTTTTGTTCTCGTAACAGCTACGTTAATTAAACGTTCACTGTCCTGTCCAGTTACTAGCATACCAGCACGGGCTTGCGGGGCACTATCAACCGTATCAAAAATCATTACATCGCGTTCACTCCCCTGAAAGCGGTGAACAGTGGCTGCAATAATATCGGCCCCGTTGCGCTCTTTCTCATATATTTCTTCAAGAAGAAATTCCATAAGATTCGCCTGGGCACGGTATGGTGTCACATACCCGATTGATTTAACTCCAGCTGAATATGCTTCATGAATCAATTGAAAAGACAGAAGTAGCTGCCATAGATTAAATCTGGAATTGGTTGTTCTATCACTAACACAATGCATGCCTGTGAAACTCGTATCCAGAAGCACAGCAGCTTGCTCTTTAAAAGGAGCAAGGCAAGTGATGCTATTTCTGCTTTTATAAACACTTTCGTGATCTCCAACCAGTGAATGATAGATGTACCGATTGGTAAAAGCTGAAATATCAGGGTGCATTCTGCGCTGCTCTTTTAATAAAAAGAGCTGAGGATGAAGTTTCTCTTTATTCAACCATTCCACCACTCCAGCCTTATGAAACACATCTTCTTTTAACCATTTGGCCACAAGCTGGTTTCGGCTTGAAGCGATCGGAGGCAATTGCTTGAAGTCACCGCAAATAATGACTCTCTTTCCTAGACTTGCAGCAAAAGCCGCCTGTGGTACATAGGCCATACTTGCTTCATCAAGGATGACGATGTCATATTCCGGTTCATAAACAGCGCTGTCACTTGCCGCCTTTGCCAGCGTAGTGCCGACAATGAACGCATCTTTTACTAATTGCACTTCTTGCTTCCGGACCTTTTCCAGTAGTCTGGCAATCTTTGTTTCTAGTTCCAGCAGATGATCCGAATCTCGTTTACTGAAAGATTGGGCCAAGTCTTGCTTTAAGTGACGTCTTTCTTCCACTAGTCTCTCTCTATCTTGGGCAAGAAGTGGATCTTGCTTTTCAATAAGCAAATTTGTGGTAATTTCGTGATTCGCAGATAGTGCTTCCCCGCTGTTCCCACCGTAGCGGAGCACATCCCCTTCTCGAAATCTTTTTTTCTTTTTAATAAAATCCGTCAGTTCCCCCATCAATACATCGACAGCTTGATTGCTATGCGACAAAATTAACACTTTTTTCTTCTGAAAATATTTATTAGCTGCGGTTCTGGCCAAGGTATATGTCTTTCCGGTACCCGGGGGACCCCAGACAAATGTTACAGGATTGTATTTAGACCTCAAAATCAATTCATGGACATTGCTCTTGATCTTCTCCTTGGGATGTTTAGTTTCCATTGAAGGATTCATTAATCTCTTCACTCGCATCCGCTTTTGTTTGCTTTTTTTGATTTCATCCAAACGCTCTATTAATTGTTCAAGCAGTTCCCATGGGTCATGCAGCAGAAAAGCATCTGAGATAAGGTCACCAAAGTTCTGTTCTAAGGCAATAATAATTCCCCTACCTTCAGAGGAAAGCACCTTTCCATTACTTTTCATTGTTCCCCATTCCAATTTTATGGAGGATCCAACTGGTATCCTTAATGCGATGGCTGTATCAAAATAATAGCTATAGGGTCCGTCGTTTGATAACAGCCTTCCATTTGTTACAGAATAGCGGCTTCCACCAAACTTTTTTAAGTGATTTATTTCTTGTTGCAGAGCATGCTGCCATTCTTTGATATACGTTACGGTTGTTGTCATTTGCTTTCATTGTCCTTTACTTTATAAAAGATTGTTTCAATGCTGGTCCGTTTTGTTGTGTTTTGCCAAATTGAATGGATATCAATAAGTTTATGTCTTTTAAAAGGAATAGCAGTTCGGTATTCATCATCCATATTTGCAGTTGTAACTAGGTTATATGAAGGACATATTATATGATGCACGAAAAGTAGCATCCATCAGCTAGACGAAAGACATTTTATCTTCATTTTGTATGGAAGATGTCCTTCAACTACTTTATGAAGGACATTTCTTCTTCTTTTTGCATCGAAAGTGTCCTTCATCTGCTTTGTGAAGGACATTTCTTCTTCTTTTTGCATGGAAGGTGTCCTTCATTTGCTTTGTGAAGGACATTTCTTCTTCTTTTTCCATTTAAAGTGTCCTTCATTAATTCTTACTAGCTCTTGTGTGGTAATTTGTATAATGAAGAGAATACCTAACTCTTTGCAAATTAACAATGGTTAAACCCTATTTCAAATTATTTGGACTTAATGTAATAATGCCATGAAAGATTTATAGTTAATAGGGGGTAAAGATTAGTAAGAAAGAAAAGGAATAGATAAAGAAGAAATTGGAAGTAAAGCAGTTGTAAAAAGAGCGCAAAAAAAAAACGGAAGAAGATTTACTATCGTTCAGGCGTTCATTGTATTTAATGCGAGATACATCTACGGTAATACACATCTGGGATAACTTATTTTAAAAATTGACCTCGCAGAGTCACTTTTTCTCAACCCTAATATCCCTAGAATCCCAAAAAATTGTGCTAATGATACTTTAAATAGAATAAAGATTATGTTGGCGGATAATATCAGTCCATCTGTAACAGCAACTTGCTTTGCTCTCATTTTACGAATCTCGAATAATTCCATCTTGAACTTAGTCTACACAATAAAAGACTGACTCCTGAACAAAAAATGAAAATTTCATAATAAGTCCATGTCCCCTTAATTCCTGCCTTAAAGTTTCCTCATTTTCCCTCCTGATTTAATAATTATATCCATACCTTGGGAACCACCATTTTCAACGTGATTCCTAATATTTGACACATCAATATTCGTCTCTAATTTCACAGTTTTTCGCCTATTTCCTTCCAACTTCACCTTATAAGGTGCATTGTTGTTCATTAAGGATAACATTTGAACATAATCTTCATCATCGTATTTATCATAAAATTCAACCGTAAATTGAACATCGTGTTTGCTATAATTTTCAAAAGGTAACTCACATTCCCCATGTAATGTTGTTTTATTAATCATGTCAAAATGACACTTACTATGATCACGATCATACGAAACAGCATAAATGCCCCTTGCAAATGTTTTTTGAAATGAACTTACGATTAATGGTGGTGCGAACATAGCGACTACAAGAGCAAGTAAGACGATACGTCCATGAGATCTTTTTACTGATTTGGAAAGGATAATTAAACTTGCAATTAATAAAATTAAGGATGTAAGTCCAACGTATTGAAGTCCATTTACTGATTTTACAGGTATATTCAATACCGTTGCAATCGTCTCACCATAAGGATTATCGTCTGGAAAAGGAAAATTTAAAACCATAGATCCAATCAAAAGAATAATAGCAAGAAAAAACATTTTTTTATTTTTTATCATATGAAACACATCCAATTTATTAAGGATAAGCAAAAAATGCTCCACTATTTCTACGAAAGCCAAACTGTTTTGGTGTCATTTTTTTCAAAATGCTTATTGAGCAAAGATATTGTAGAAGTTGAATCCCTAAAAAAAAGAAACCCTTCAAAACAAAGCGTTTGAAGGGTTCTTATTTGAAAAAGCCACATATTTCTGGCATTTAATTTATGTATGTAAGGGCAGTATGTTCATTAATTTGTTATTGAAAAAAATGAGTATCCGTGGTAAATTTATATAGATATATATCTTTCATTTAATAAAACAATATATTATCCCTATTTTAATTATATAACATAACTTTTCGATAGTCAACCCCTATATTTTTAAAAGGAGTGTTTGCCTTGAATTTAGAATTTCAGCAGGAACAAAAACGAGTGGACAATGTAATGGAAACTATTAAGGAGCAAATCAGCAGATTGGAGGCTGAAACTACTGAACGTAAAAACGAAGTGATTAATATACGCAAACACTTTTGGGACGAAATCAAGGTGAATATCGATACCTTCGATGATTTTCTAGAGACCATTATCGGCTTGAGACAAGAGGCACAAGCTCTATCCGTAAGCCAAAGCACCCATAGACATGCATCCAAAAGATTAGCCACCCTTCGTCGTATGCAGGAAGTTCCTTACTTCGGACGAATCGATTTCACTGAAGAAGGGGCTGCAACTCAGGAACAAATATATATTGGAATCTCAACACTTACGGATACAAGTGGCGATAATTTCTTAATCTATGACTGGAGGGCACCGGTTTCGAGTGTCTACTACGATTACCAACCTGGTCCTGCTAGGTATGTAACACCAGGAGGCGTAATAAACGGTATTTTGGAGAAAAAGTGGCAATATCTTATCCATGGCGGCATTCTCCAATCCATGTTTGATACAAGTCTCACCATTGGAGACGAGATTTTGCAGCAGGTACTAGGCAAAAGTACTGATAAACATATGCACAATATCGTAGCTACCATTCAACAAGAACAAAATAGGATTATCCGTCATGATCGCAAGAGGCTCCTCATTGTACACGGTGCAGCTGGCAGCGGGAAGACATCGGCCGCTCTACAACGGATTGCTTATTTACTTTACAAATATCGAGATAGTCTGAATGCTGATCAAATTATTCTTTTTTCGCCTAATTCGCTGTTTAATAGTTATGTGTCCAATGTGTTACCGGAACTTGGCGAAGAAAATATGCAGCAGGTCACGTTTCAGGAATACTTGGACCATCGGCTGAGTAAAGAATTTGAAGTTGAAAATCCCTATGAGCAATTGGAATATGTATTAACTGAAATGGAAACCACTTTGTACAATTCAAGGCTTGCAAGTATACGATTCAAGGCATCTACCCGTTTTTTTGACGCTATCAAATCATACAGACAGTCGTTGGAGTTATCCGGAATGCTATTCAAAGGAATTATCTTCAGAGGGAAACCAATTGTTCCCGCGGAGGAAATTGCAAAAAGGTTTTATAATAGCGACAACTCACTCCGCTTCCATAACAGACTTGAAAAATTGAAGGATTGGTTATTGAAACAAATAGACCAAGCCGAAAAAGCCGAACGAACTAAGCCATGGGTACAGGAGGAAATCGAGCTTCTTAGTAACGAGGAATACCATAAAGCCTATACCTACTTAGCCAAAAAACGCGGTTTTAATGGAGAATCGATTGCTGATTATGAGATGGAGCCTAAGGCACTTGCAAGATTAATTGTCCGCCAGAAGTTGAAACCTTTGCGGAAACGAATCCGCGCATATCGTTTTATCGACATTAAGGGGTTGTACAAGCAGCTTTTTGCCGATCCTGAAAAAATCAAACAGTGGATGAAAGAGGATGTACCCGCGGAATGGACTGATATTTGTCAATCAACACTGAAAATGCTAGACGAAGGCAAACTATTTTATGAAGATGCTACTCCGTTTTTATTTATGAAAGAGTTACTTCTAGACTTTCAGACGAACAGTTCCATTAAACACATAGTTGTTGACGAAGCACAGGACTATTCCCCTTTTCAATTCGAGTTCTTAAAGCGCTTGTTTCCTTCAGCAAGGATGACTGTTCTCGGCGACTTTAATCAGGCAATATTCGCCCATGCCAGTGAAATGGTTGATTTTCACACACTTACGAGCTTATATGGACCGGAGGATACAGAAGTGATCAACATGGCACGGAGCTACCGATCCACAAAACCGATCATCGAATTCACACGCAGACTCGTGCCTGGCGGCAAACGGATCATTCCTTTCGAACGCGAAGGTGAGCTACCTGTGTTGACACAATTGTCCAATCACACCGATCTGCACCAATGCATTACAACCAAAGTCGCTGATTTGCGAAAGGATGGATATAGTAGTATTGCGATTATTTGTAAATCAGCTAAAGAAAGTAAAAGTGCATATGAAGCTCTTTCTAGCATTGAGGATATTAAGCTCTTGAAGTACAACTCGATTGAATATGAACAAGGAGTAGTTGTCACACCAGCTTATTTGTCCAAAGGCATTGAATTCGACGCCGTCATCATTTATGATGCTTCAGAACAAGCATACGATGATGAGAGCCTTCGTAGAGTTTTCTACACCGCTTGCACTAGGGCTATGCATTATTTACAGCTATACAGTGTAGGCAATCCAAGCCCTTTTTTACAAAACGTTTTACAGGAAGGTTACATTGGATCTTAACATAGTTATATATTTTATATAAAAAAACTAGTACTTTAATAAATCTAAACAGCCAAAACTATGAAAGCCTTTTATACATTGCTTACATAGTTTTGGCTTCTTTATATTCAAAATTAAATTAATACCTCTATTAAACTGGCCATTAATGTTTCAAATGCCATTCTAATGTCAGAATCCAATTTACTTAATACATTTTTCATGCTCCGCTCCAAACAACAACTTCATCAAGCATAGCATTTATATTATTTCACACCGACTATAAAAAGTTTATTTGCTTATTTCTCTTTGAACGATTGGAGCAATTTTCGTTGCTAACAATTCAATGCCTTCAGCTACATTCTTAAACGATTGACCACCTATATCTAACTGTGCCAAGAAACGATGGTGACCAAAGAGCTCATGTTGTTGAAGGATCTTCTCGACGATTTGTTGCGGACTCCCTACAAACAATGCAGTATCAGGACCTGCCATTTGTTCGAAGTCATTTCTTGACATTCTTGTCCCCATTCCACGCTGACGGTTTACATATTCCCAATAATTAGCGTAATAAGGATAAAACTCGTCCTTCGCTTGCTGTGTTGTCTGAGCTATATAAGCATGTCCGGTTACACCAACCTTCAATGATTCTAGTGAGTGTCCCGCATCCAGTCCGGCTTGACGATAAATATCGACAAGCGGCTTAAAACGTCTTGCATTACCACCCAAGATAGCTAAAGCCATTCCTACCCCAAATCTTCCAGCACGAACGGCACTCTCGGGTGTACCTCCAACTCCAATCCAAATTGGTAATTTTTCTTGTACCGGTCTTGGGGAAATTTCAGCATTTCTTAAAGAAGAACGAAACTTTCCCGACCATGTGACAGTCTCATTTTCGGTTAGTTTTAATAGGAGCTGCATATGTTCTTCAAACAATTCGTCATAATCGTTTGTACTATAACCGAAAAGAGGAAATGATTCTATAAATGCTCCTCTCCCAGCCAGTATTTCTGCTCGACCATCCGATAGTACATCCAATGTAGCAAAATCTTCAAATAGACGAACTGGATCAAGTGTACTTAAAACACTTGTAGTACTTGTTAATCTAATTTGATTGGTAATTTGTGCAATAGCAGCCAATAGAACCGCAGGAGAAGAAGAAGCATAATCCAGTCGATGATGTTCTCCTACGCCAAATACATCTAATCCTGCCTCATCCGCAAGTTTTGCGGCTTGAATGATTTCTTTTATTCTTTCCTTTGCCGTTATCTTCTTGGAGGTTAAGGGGTCCGGACCAATATCTGCAAGTGTATAAATACCAATTTCAAGACCAGCACTTTTTTTAGTAGCCAATTGGATACCTCCCATCTTATATAGCTAACTCTATTGCGTTTCCGGAAGGATCAAAAGTGATAAAATGATTGTTTTCTTCTAATACCTCTGCACCTATCCACTTCAAATTCGTAACCACTTGATTACGAGCCCCTTCATTATCAAAAATGAGCGTAAACGATTCGAGACCTACACTATTTTTGGCTGGAGCAGGAGCCCCTACACCATTCCAAGTGTTAACCCCTACATGATGGTGATATTTTCCGTAAGAAAGAAACAAAGCTTGTTCTCCAAATCGATTAACTACGTCCATCCCCAGTCCTTTTACATAGAATTCTTCTGTCTTATTTAGTTCTGACACATGTAAATGAATGTGACCCATTACCGTTTCAGCAGGCATTCTTTCCCAAGGCTTACCCAGAGTTGCATGTTTTAACAAGTTATCAAAATTTAATGGATCAACAGCCATTCCCACTTCATCGCCATCCCAATTCCATTCAGAAGGAACCCGATCTCGATAAATTTCAATCTCATTACCATCTGGATCGTGTAGGTATAATGCTTCACTGACAAGATGATCAGAAGCTCCAAAGCGAATTCCTTTTTCTCTTAAATGAACGACAATATTGGCTAAAGCCGATTGATCTGGTAATAGAATCGCAAAATGATATAAGCCAGTAGTTCTTCCCTGTTTTTGTATAACATCATCAGGTTGTTCCAGTGATAAAAAACTTGTTTTCCCATCCGTTGTTAGTTTTACTGTTGAAGTTGTTTGTTCTAATATATCGAATCCCAGAACATCTTTATAAAATTCTTTTGAACGCTGTAAATTTGCCACTTTAACTTTTACATGCCCTACAAATGTTGTTGGTTTCGTATGAAATCCCATTGATAACCCTCCTAAAGTACATTTCTTATGATGAAAATACACTTTACTTTAGTAACTTTATGTAAGTTAGTATATTTAATTAATTAAATTATGTCAAGTAACTAAATTTATATTTGTAATTTAGTATCTAATTTGTGATACTATAGAGAATAAGTGAGGTGCATTAAAAAATGAAACAGCATACCATCTGCCCAAAATTTGAAAAGGCCATTTCGCTATTAAGTCAAAGATGGACAGCATTAGTTATCTATCAATTATTATTAGGATCACAAAGGTTTAATGAAATTCAATCTATTGGTATAAGTGGAAAAGTATTATCCGATCGTTTAAAAGAATTGGAGTACCAAGGGCTGGTAAAACGTAAGGTGATACCTGAAACGCCAGTCATCATTGAGTATACATTAACAGAAAAAGGACGTTCCATGGAACCCATATTAAGAACAATTGAGAACTGGTCCGAACTTTGGATTAAGGAAGAAAACAACGGAAACGGCTCTTAAAAAGAAACAATGGAGCCGCCCCCGCGTTTGCGTTTAACATCAACTATTTTCAAATGACTAGGAAGGGATCTTAGATGAAATCTATTAAATCAAAAATTATTAGCAATACGTTGCTTATGTTAGCTATTCCTACATTAATTATTGGACTTGTAGGCTTTTATCAAGCAAGACTACAACTTACTGAATTAAGCCAAACAAATATGAAAAATGGTGTAAGAATGGCCATTCAAATGATAAATGGTTTAAGTGACGAAGTTTTAAAAGGCCATTTATCGATCGATGAAGCACAGGAAAAAGTAAAAACCGCTCTCATCGGTCCTAAAAGTTCAGATGGAACCAGAACTATTGCAAACAAAATAGATCTTGGAAAAAACGGTTATTTTTTTGTTTTAGATGAAAAAGGTACTGAGCTTGCGCATCCTTCCTTGGAAGGAAAGAATGTTTGGAACTCAAAAGATCAAAATGGTTATTACTATATTCATGACCTAGTTAAGAAGGCAAAAGCTGGCGGAGGTTTTACTACCTATTATTGGCCGCTGCCAAATAATGAAAAGCAAATTGCTCAAAAAACCACTTATAGTGAAGTGGATCCAAATTGGGGATGGGTCATTTCGGCAGGCACTTATTCAATGGAATTCAACAAATCTGCAAATTCCATCCTTTATATTTTACTTATTACACTAGCTATCGCTTTAATAATTGGTAGTATTATTACTTTCCTATTTTCAAATCATCTGGCTTTCCCAATTAAGAAACTTACCCTACGAATGGGAGAAATGGCTGGTGGAAACCTTACAATGGAAGCCACAAATTCAAAAAGAAAAGATGAAATCGGTCAATTAATAAACTCGATGAACTATATGAAGGAAAAGCTTCGCAACATGATTCTTGATATTACAAAGGTTTCTGATCATGTTACAAGCCAAAGTGGAGAACTGACGCAATATGCCGAAGAAGTGGGAATTGGTATTACACAGATTGCAACAACGATGCAAGAACTATCAAATGGTGCGGAAGAACAAGCTAATTCAGCAACTACACTGGCAGAAAAAATGAATGACTTCTCTCAAACGATCATGCAAGCAGCCATTCAAGGTGAAAGTGTCAAGGAAAGCTCGAATCAAATGCTAAAAATGACGGAAGAAGGCGGACAATATATGTTGCATTCTGTTCAGCAAATGCATGTGATTGATGAAAGAATTAAGAATTCATTACATATGGTGAAAAGTTTGGATCATAAGACAGGTCAAATTACCAATCTAGTAAAAGTGATAAAAGATATTTCTGAGCAAACAAATCTATTATCGTTAAATGCTGCAATTGAAGCGGCACGAGCGGGAGAGCATGGAAAAGGTTTTTCTGTAGTTGCAGATGAGGTAAGAAAATTAGCTGATCAAGTAACACAATCGCTAACAAATATTACCTTCGTTGTTACCGATATTCAAAATGAATCCAAGCAAGTAGTTGATACTCTTGAGGATGGCTATCAGTTGGTAGCGGACGGAACAAAACAAATTAATATAACCGGTAAAACCTTAAAAAACCTTAAAGACTCGATTGAAAACGCTGGAACTCAAGTAGACAACATGGCTGCCGCAATGTTTAATGTGTTGGATAATACAAAAGAAATCAATGAAGCAATCGATGCAATCGCTTCCGTTTCAGAGGAGACAGCAGCTGGTGTTGAGGAAATAACTGCTACTACAGAGCAATCCAGCAGCTCAATGGAAGTAGTAGCAAAAAGCGCAAAGATTCTGGAAGAGCAAGCGACTAATTTAAACAATCTAATCCAGCAGTTTAAATTTTAATCATAATCGAATAGGAGGGGGACTCCCCTCCTATCTACTGAGAATTGCCATATTCGAAAGTTACCTGGATGTATTCATCAATCCGAAGCTAAAGAAATAGGCACTATTAAGATTAGTACGGTTTATGCTGGAAATTGAAACACGAGGAAAAATTTTTTTCTCTCGTGTTTTTTAATTATTATTTAAGTTCTTAATCAATTTCTTTTACCTATCTAGTAAATGAATTAATATTAATACTACTATTAAATAACTTGTTTTTATTACTTCTGCCGACATTTTCACTATTACCTTTCAAGAAAAGATTTATATGGGATTATGAACCTTCCCATAATGGAAGTAAATAGATCGTTTTTAACGATTCGTTTCCATGTCCTCCTTCTTATTTGTCATTTTAGAATTTCGGGGGTAATACTTCAATCTCATATCGATAATAAAATAATAACAATTCAGAGGATACCTTCTAAATTATGGAATAACTACAATGATTCATTGTCTAATAGATGATAAATCGTTATAATAAAATTCACTTCTTATCTTTTACTATTTTTGTATGAAATTTATTTTCAAGGAGTACAATCAAGCAAATGCAAAATGTGTATCTATCTATCAAACTTGGAGAAACTGACTTTCAGAATGATATAATCCCTATGCATGAAAGTGACATTTTATTAGGTCGCAAATGGGGCGATATCTTTCCGGACATTTCTTTTGCAAGTCAATATATATCAAGAAAACATGCCCTAATTGGATTCGATAACAATAATTATTTTATTGTTGATCTAATGAGTAAACATGGAACAAAAATTAATCATGTTCGTTTAGAAAAAAACAAGCCATTCTATCTTCGTAATGGGGATAATATTAACCTGGCTGAAGGTGCCGCCATCCTCATCTTCCATAATAATCTTGAGAGTAATCTGGGTGATACAATGGAATTACCTGCATTACAAAATGAGAATTTAAATGAGGAAAGTGGACTGATGATCAATATTGAACGAAGAGAAATACGAATTGATGGAGTCCAAATTTATCTTACAAGTAAAGACATGGAACTTTTTCGAGTGTTATATCAAAAAAATGGAACAGCAGTTAGTTATGATGAAATAAAAATAAACGTCTGGGCTGAGCGCTTATCTAATGAAACTGAAATACCTGATGTAGGACGAGAAGAAATTAATAACCTTGTTTATAGACTACGAAAGAAATTAGGTAAATATGGAGAATATATCATTTCTGTGCCACGATACGGCTATTTACTAGATTTGCATGCCTTGGAAACAATGTGAGATCGCTGTAAACCCGTCACCTTTTATTTTTCCAGCCAACAAATGCTGCATTCAAATTCAAGGTAGACTATGAAAGTCAAACGCAATTCAGCGTGAATGTTTCCGCATGTATGGTTATCCAACTATAGGAGAATTATGAGTAAGACATTTTTTTGCATAGAACACACTTAAAGCACAACTAGTTATTTTCCGCTAGTTGTGCTTTTTGCACCCAATACTTCTGATTGTCCTCTAAAAGAACCGTCCACGCGTCTATTCCTTATAGAGCGCTTTATCCTTTTAATCTTTTTTCAAAGATTGAGTAAAACATTATTTTATTCTTTATTTGATTTAAGATTTCCTTCCCATAAATCCGTTTTTTTATATAAATCTTGAAATTAGTTCCATACATTGATTCCGTCTACAATGTAAGTCCATTCAAAAATTTATTTACAGTGTCCACAAACTGTTCTACTTTAAAGAATAAAAACAGGTGTCCCCCGCCAAATGTAACCATCTTTGAATTTCGAATTTTGGAGTGCATTTCTTCTGCAAGAATGTAAGGTGCAAATTTGTCTTTCTTACCATGCAAAATGAGAGTTGGTGCATTGATTTGGTCTAACCTTTCAGTTGCATCATATTCACGTGCCGCATCACGTTGTCGAAGAACGGCATGATTGGTTTGCGAAAATTTCTTTCCTATTTTTCCTAACAACGAAATCCGAAGAAGGAAGTCCAATCTTTTGCTTGATAGATTTTTATCAATCCGATGCACATATGTTGAAACAAGAATTAAACTCTTTACTTTATCGGGATGCTGCAATGTCAGTTCAGTGGCAATTCTCCCCCCTAAAGAAATACCGAGAACATGAACCTGTTCTATATTAAGATATTTAAGAAGTGCTGCAACATCTTCGGACATCATTGAAATGGAATACGGTATATCAGGTTTATCACTTCGCCCTACTCCTCGATTATCAAATGCTATCACTTTATGATTTTTAGAGAGTAAATAAATAATCTTTTTGTAATCCGTTACATCATTATTAAGACCTGGGATAAGACAAAGAGGTTTTCCTTCACCATGAATTTCATAATATAGATTTATACCATTTACATTAGCTATCGGCATTTCTTAAAACCTCCCTTTACTTCTAATCCACAAATTTCAGATGGAAAAGATACAAAGACGTTATTTTCGGATAGGGATCTTCCAAATGTAATATATTGCAATAAAAAAATTTAGCAAATCGGCAATTCCACCATAAAAGTGGTCCCTTCATTTTCTTTACTTCTTACATGGATTCGACCGCCATGCAATTCGATAATCGTCTTGACGATTGATAAGCCCAGCCCGGTGCCCTCAACTGTTCGGGTACGTGCTTTATCTGCCCGGTAAAAGCGGTCATATATCCTAACTAGTTCTGTATCATTCATCCCAATTCCTGTATCTTCAAAGGTTACTGTGACTGTTTCTTCCTTTTCATCAATCGATATCTCGATGCTGCCATTCGGTTTGTTGTATTTAATGGCATTGGATAAAAGGTTATCCCAGACCGTATTAAGCAAGGATGGGTCACCGACAATCTCTATATCCGGCAATGAGTAGCTAAGCATAATCTCCTTTTCACTTATTGCCCATTGATAATTGCGCACCAATTCTTTCAATTGTTTTCCGAGGCAAAAGGTTTTTTTCTTCGTAATATCCTCATTTCGGTCTAATGAGGCAAGAATCAGCAATTGTTTTGTTAAGGTCGAAAGCCTCCTAATTTCACCGTTAATGATCGATACATATTGTCGTCTTTCTTCTATGCTTATAGAATGATTTTCTAACAGGTTTGTATATCCTTTTATATTGGAAAGTGGCGACTGTATATCATGGGAAATATTCGAAATAAATTCCTTTCTCATGTCATCCATTTGTTCCAATTTTCTCGCCATCAGCAAAAAGCTGCGGGAAAGTTCCCCAACCTCATCATGACGGCTCACATTCAGTTTGACATTAAAATCGCCATTTGCTAGTGATTTTGTCGCTTTTGTCAGGTTGGAAATCGGTTTTACTAAATACTTTGTATTAATAACAACCATAACAATTGTCAACGTAATGGCGATTCCTAGAATCCATGCAAATAATATATGCATCTCGTTGAAAAGGAAATTAATGTCCGGCCTGATAAAAAGAGCAAACGTTTTTCCGTTGTAGTTCAATGGTACGCCAATCGTATTTTTGAGTTCATCAGCAAAAAAACCTGTTACAAAGGTTCCTTGTTGAAGATGGAGCATACCGTGAAAAATTTGTCCATTTAATACTTCCTTTTGAGTTGTAACAGAAAGACTTTTGTCCCGGAAAGGTTCGCCAAAATAAGTTCTATTCCCGTTGGTTTCTACCAGACACATTTGATAGCCAACTTTGGAAATGCTCTCTAAATACTCTCTCAAGCTTATATTTGGATGACTATCAACAAAGGCAGCAATATCTAATGCGACCTTTGTGTTTTTATTGTCATTATATGGTTTTAGTTTTTGTTGATAATAAGCATTCGAGATGATAAAAGCCAGGAAAAAGCTTATAAACATCATTCCAATGGTTATGACAATAAATTTCACATAAAGTGTTTTCATCTATGTTGGACCTCCAAGTGATATCCAACACCGCGCACTGTTTTTATTTGAAAATCATCCGTTAATTTCGAAAAACGTTCCCTTAATCTTTTAATATGAACATCTACTGTCCTCGCATCCCCTTCATAATCCAATCCCCAAATTTGTTCAATTAAGTGTTCCCTGGAAAACACCTGTCTGGGGTTAGAAATTAGATAATATAGAAGTTCAAATTCTTTTAATGGTAAAAGCAAGGTATGCTTCCCTACCTGAACTTCATAGTTTTTTTTGTTTATCGTGGTACTTCCAATTTGTAGTATGGACTCATTCTGCTGGTAGTCATATCGCCGCAGCAATGCCTTAATCCGAAAGATTAGTTCTTTTGGTTCAAATGGTTTTACCAAATAATCATCCGTTCCGGCTTGAAATCCTTGCTCCTTATCTTCAATTTCGCTTTTTGCTGTTAGAAGGATTACTGGAATATCATACTGGGTTCGAATCTCCTTCGTTAAAGTGTAGCCATCCATAAATGGCATCATCACATCCACAATGGCTAAATCGAAGGCCGCCTTCTTGAGTATTTCTAATGCTTCCATCCCGTCTTTTGCCTGGAATACATTGAAACCTTGTTCAGATAAGTGAATATCTACAAGTTTTAAAATATTGATATCGTCATCCACAATTAAAATATTTGTCATATTTTCTTCTTTCACCTACACTTTTTGTAAAATCTGCCCATCACTCATTTTAATAATATGGTCAGCAAATGGAAGCATTTCTTCGTCATGTGTCACCATTAATGTAGCAATGTTTAATGTTTTTGTTAAGTTTTGGATTAACTTCATCACATCTTTCGACCGTCTTGAATCCAAACTTGCAGTTGGTTCATCTGCAAAAAGAACTTTTGGTTTATGGATAATGGCACGAGCGATGGCAACCCGTTGCTTTTCACCACCGGATAATGAAGCGGGATAGGCATTTTTTCGATGAACCATTTCAACCAATTTCAGGATTTTAGCAATTTCTTTTTTTTGTTCATTTTTCTTTATTTTCGTTTCAGATACATCCAACATCAGCATCAGCTGCTCTTCTACTGTCAGAAAAGGAACGAGGTGAGCAAATTGGAATATAAAGCCGAATTTAGTAGCCCGTATTTTTCGGACTTGTTCTGGTTTCATCGCTGTGATATTTTTCCCTTCGAATAGGACTTGCCCATCTGTAGTAGGCTGGAGTCCTGCAGCTATTGTAAGGAGGGTACTTTTACCAGAGCCTGACGCACCTACTAATGCTGTTATTTCGCCTTCTCTAAGCGAAAGATTAACCCCTTTTAAGATTTCCTCCTTCACTTCACCGTTTGTAAAGGTTTTTCTCACTTCATCTATTGTAAATATCGTCATATTAAACCTCTCCTTGTTGAATAGCGTGTAATGGTTCGACTTTTTTAATTTGAATACCCGAAAGCGTAGCTCCAATAAATCCAATCATAAGGAAAACTATAGACAATTGTACGGTTGTTTCAGGGGTCAAACTAAAAGGCATTCCTTTAGGTGCTATCCTATTAAAAACCTGACTAATTACAATTGAAATGCTAAGTGCAACGACCGTAATCGAAACCATTTGCGTCCACATCATTTTAAACAAAGTACTGGATTTTACCCCAATCGCTTTAAGAATTCCATATAAGCCCATTTTTTGAACGTTCATCATGTAGAAAAAGATCGCAAACAACATTCCGCTGATGACAACTAAAAACCAAATAATCATATTTAGAGACATTTGCTCCGCTTTATAACTCGAAATCGTATTAAGAAACTGATTTTTCGAAAACGATTGCAGACCCGTGAATGTTTGCGCTGAATTCCCTCCTGGGATGAAAACCAATTGCATATTGTTGACCCGGTAAATTTCTTTGTAGTCTTCCATACTGATATATGCGACTGGTGCATGGCTGAATTTGCTATGATCTACAAACCCTTTAACAATAAACTTGCCATTGTATTGATTGTTGGTTAAAGAATCTCCGACTTTTATACCATCATCTTTCATCGAACGATCCAGTACGATTTCCCCTTTTTTAACATTTATAAACAACTTTGAATCGGTCGATGTTACAAAAGCAACGCTTTGCTGCTTACCATCATAATTATTCAAAAATCCCATTTGAATTGAAAATGCGGTGGCGTTTTTTTGTTTGTTTAAAATTTTGTCCTGGAGACTGTTATCTATTCTCGAAAGGTTGTAGGTTTTTGTTGCTTCTTTCGTCATATAAAATTGCCCGTCCGGCAAATCTTTTATCAATCCTGCATTATCATGTGATAAACCATTTGCCAAGCCGGATATAATAAACGTTAATAAACTAATGAGAAAAACAATTGCTCCTAAAATTAAAAACCTGGATTTATTTTTCTTCATTTCCTTCCATGCAATTTTCATCTTCATTCCTCCACTCTCGTTTCAATACCCTTAGTTTAAATTAGCTATGTGAATGGAACGTGAACAGAAAATTACATTTATAGATAAAGGAGAACACTACCACCTCCCGAAATATATCTAAACCGCTTTTTACGACAAAATCCGAAGGAGGAATAGGAATTATCCCAATTTTAAGTGGTAAAATATACACAAAAAGAGGATGTTCCAAAAAATCTTAATTTAACGATTTTTTGGAACATCCTCTTTCATATAATACTTAATTCAAAGAAAAGGTTGATGGGTTAGTATAGTTGGAATATTTACCGTTTGTTTATTTCGTTATAAGAAACATGAAAAAATAGAGCCAACAATGACCCATCAATATTCTTCTATAGCAATATTATCAAGCATTGCACGCACTTCATCTGTTGACTTTGTGCTCATCAATTGATTTCTTAATTCACTCGCCCCTCGAAACCCTTTGACATATATCTTAAAAAAGCGAAGAAGGTGTTTGAATGGACGCGGCTCAAATTCTGTTGAATATTTATCATGAAGATCAAGCTGCAATCTTAAGAGATCCAGCAATTCCTCACTACTATGTTCTTTCGGCTCTTTTTCAAAGGCAAATGGATTTGTAAAAATACCACGCCCAATCATAACCCCATCAACACCATATTCATGAACGAGCTTCAGGCCAGTTTGACGGTCAGGAATATCCCCATTGATCGTCAAAAGGGTATCTGGTGCTACCTGATCACGAAGTTTTTTAATCTCCGGAATCAGCTCCCAATGAGCATCGACTTTGCTCATTTCCTTTCTTGTACGCAGATGTATAGAAAGATTAGCGATGTCTTGTTTCAATATATGTGTTAGCCAGTCCCGCCATTCATCTACATTCGTATAACCAAGCCTTGTCTTCACACTTACAGGCAATCCCCCTGCTTTTGCTGCTTGTATTATATCCGCAGCGACTTCTGGACGGAGGATAAGGCCGCTTCCCTTACCCTTCGCTGCCACATTATGCACTGGACAGCCCATATTGATATCCACACCCCGAAACCCCATTTCCGCCACACCAATACTCGTTTGCCGAAAATATTCGGGCTGATCTCCCCATATATGTGCCACCATTGGTTGTTCATCTTCTGTAAAAGTCAAACGCCCACGAACACTCTGGATCCCTTCTGGATGACAATAACTTACCGTGTTTGTAAACTCCGTGAAAAACACATCAGGTCTAGCTGCTTTACTCACTACATGACGAAAAACAACATCTGTTACATCTTCCATTGGTGCCAGTATAAAAAATGGTCGTGGTAAATCACGCCAAAAATTATCTATCATATTCAATCCCTCTCACTACGGGACACCTGGTCAAACCCTTGTCCCCAAAATAAAAAGCAAAGATGTCCTTGCTTCTTTAACACTTATACCATGCTCAAGCACTTTTTATCAATCTATAGTGAACTTTGATCATTATACACTTTAATATTACCAAATAAAAAGTACAAAGAAAATCGAGTAGGATGAGGTTATTTGGGACTGAGGTACAGGTACATTGTCTAAGTTTAAACTCTCTTCTCAATAGATGGGAACTCATCACTTACCTGCCCCTACGTCCCTACCTAAATTTATGAAAATACTTTTGCCAGGAAAAATCCAGGGTTCTTATCTATAAGACTGAGAAACTAATTTTCTAATTTGGATAATTTTCATATTGTTTTCAATGGATATCACAAAAGAATGTCAAGCATGGTACATTTCAACGGCTGGAATCGGATAATTGAAGAATTCAGCAGAAGATCTAAATAAAACTTTAAACTTACGCAGAAACCGACAATGTTCGAATATGATATTTTATAGAATAGTAATGTAAATGAATTATTTTTTATAAAAATGTAACAAATAACATACTATCAATTAAATTATTGCCATAAGATGTTAACAGCTAAAGATTAGGGGTATGGGGGGATACTTTATGGAAAGCAGGGTAAATAAACAAAAAATAGAGATGCAACGAAAAAAACAAGCTAAGTGGTATGCAAACTGGAAGTTTATCACAGCAAGCATCATCTTTATTTTTGCACTCTTCATTGCAGCAGGCAGCTACTATCAGGCAAACCATTTTAATTCACAAATTAAGATTAATGGCATCAAAGTCGGTGGAATAACCGCTGATCAGGCACTAACTAAAATAAAAACAAGTGTATTAAAAAATATAATCTATGTTGGAAATCAGCAAATTTTAGAAGGAAAAGAAACAAAGATGGTATTTTCGGATAAGGATCTTCCCAATGTCAAAAAATTACTAAAGAAACAGTGGACTTTTTTTCCTTCTTCAAAAGCAAAAGATTATTCATTAATGCCTCTCGATAAGGATCAATATCGAGACCAGACGATGAAAAAACAGTTGGAAGAAAAGCTGCTAGCCATGAATAAAGGTTTAAAAGCGCCAAAAGATGCTGTGGTTCGTTTGGAAAAAGGCAAAATTAATGTCACAAAAAGTATTAGCGGAGAGCAGTATGATGTCGCCAGTCTTTTGAAGGACTTCGAAAAGCACAAATATAATAGTGAAATCCGGCTCAATCCAGTTTATATACAGCCAATTACAGAAGACAGTGAGTTTGTAAAAAACGAACAGAAAATGTTTGAAGAATTCCTTGGTCAAACCGTTGATTACAAGGTGCAGGGTAAAATTTTCACGTTAAAGGCAAGCGAATTAATTAAAAATGCATCTATTTCAAAAGATTTACAGATTAAGATTGATGATATGGCTGATCTTAAGAAAAGAATAGCCAACATTAACAATGCCCAATCCACATTAAATAAAGATTTCCCATTCAAGACTCATTCAGGTTCGGTGATTTCCGTTAAAGGTAAAGGCTATGGCTGGTCCATAGATGTTGAAAAAGAAATACCACGTATTATGAAAGCTTTTGAAAGTGGGAAGAAATCGGTTTCCGCCTCTAATATTTACGGAAACGGCTGGAATGGTGAAGGCTACGGATATGACACAATCACCAATAATGGTATAGGTAATACGTATGCTGAAGTCTCCATTGCCGAGCAACGAATTTGGATATACAAAAATGGAAAATTAGTCGTCTCAACGAATGTTGTTACTGGCACACATAGTACCAATCATGATACATCACCAGGAGTGTGGTATATCCTCTATAAACAATCTCCTTCCGTGCTAACGGGCAGAGAAAACGGAAAAATCACTTATCAAGTAGACGTTAAATATTGGGCTCCTTTTACAAATGACGGACAGGGGTTCCACGATGCCAGTTGGCGAGGCAATTGGGGAAGTAATACCTATGTGACAGCTGGATCGCATGGCTGTGTCAACACACCGCCAAGTGTTATGAAAATTGTGTATGACAATCTCAGCACTTATGAACCGGTTGTTGTTTATTGATGACTGGAATGCTGTCCTAAAAGTATGACTTATTAAGAACAGCTGGCACTTTCTTTTCAAAGAATGAATGGTTATGAAAATTAATATATAAGAAAATAAGAGATGTTAGAAGGCAACGTCCAGAAAGGGTTAGTTGCCTTTTTTAAGATAAGTTGAGAGTGAGTCTACACTCGTTTTATAAAGCATTATTCCGTTAAAACAGCAGATTTATCATCTTCCTTTAAAGCATCCGTTGTTGATTCTTTTGAAAAAGCTAGATTTAATAACCGGAAAATTATATTATAAATATTGGGATAATTAAAATAATTTAAAGAGGAAGGAGAATTATCCATGGCACAAGATATAGGTCATAATTATTATAAAGAATTAATTGATTTACAAGATGTAGAAGGGGTCGAAGCTCAAATTCGAAATTTACTTGAGGTTCCGATTGAATCCATTTCTGACCTAGAAAGGTGGTTAAAAGATGAAAAGGATTTAATGATTAAAATCACGGAGGCGATGACAGGTCACCAAGTCGACTTCTACCGAAACACAGAGGATACGGACATCAAGTCAACTTATCTTCACGATCAGCAAGTCATCCAGCCACTTTTAATGAAATATGAAGCAAAACTTAATGAGAAATGCTGTGATTCCCCTTATTTAAATCAATTAGATGAAAACCGTTTCGGCTTAATGCGACGCGTTCGCGAGTCCAAAGTTAAACTGTTCAGAGAAGAAAACATTCCCTTAATTGTAAAAGAACAAGAGCTCTGTACTAAGTATAGTGAAATTATGGGGGGACTAACTGTTGAATGGGAGGGGGAGGAAAAACCTTTTCCGTTTATAGAATCCCAACTCGATCATCTAGACAGATCCGTGCGAGAAAAAGCTTATCATGCAATGATGTCAGCCCATCGTCAAATTAAGCCCGATATGAATGCCATCATGGACGAACTCGTTCAACTACGCCATCAAATTGCTTTAAATGCAGGCTTTGAAAATTATCGTGACTATATGTTTGTGGCCAAAAATCGTGAGTATAGCATCCAAGATTGTTATGACTTTCATGAAAATGTAGAGAAACATATTATCCCAGCTTGGAATCGACTCGCAGATGTTTTTAAGTCCAAGCTTGGTGTCGATAGCTATCGCCCTTGGGATAACACCGCTAAATTCATGAAAAACCCACCATACTCTGAGGTTTCTACTCTTATGGATGGCGTTTCTGAGATGTTAGGAAAGACCGATCCATATTTTGCAGACCGTTTCGATTACATGAGAGAGCATGGGTTACTAGATCTTGGAGATCGGAAAGGAAAAAGCCCAGGTGGTTTCTGTACCCCCTTACCTGCTTCAGGGGATACCTTTGTTTTTGCGAACTTTAGTCCATCCTTTTTCTCTCTTATCGCATTAATTCATGAAATGGGACATGCGGTAAATGGATACCTCGAGTTTTCGGAGCACGGTCCTTTGGAAGAATACCAACACCGAAGTGAAGTTGCTGAACTGTACTCTCATGGGATGGAATTGCTCTTATTGGATAAGCTGGATCAATTTTATCCAGAAGAAGAAGAATTTAAAAGCGCACAGCGGGAAGAGCTGAGACGGGCATTTACAATGTTATTCGGCCCATTGGCAGGGGACCTATTCCAGCATTGGATGTATACGAATCCTAAACACACTGCCAAAGAGCGTGATGAAAAATTCTTTGAAATCTCAAAACGTTATGGCTTAAACCCTGTCGATACTTCCGGTCTTGAGGATGCAATTGGGATGAGTTGGGCAGGCACCCTCCATTATTTCCAAGTTCCTTTCTATATTATTGAATACTCCATCTCGATGCTTGGTGCTCTACAATTACTTGAGAATTATCGGAACAACCCAGAGCAAGCTGTCGAATCCTTTAAAAAAGGTGCAAGTACGGACTACAATCAATCCATCGCAGCTATTTACAAAGAAACTGGGGTCAGCTTTGATTTCTCAGAGCCGGCCGTTAAGCGAATGGGTGAATTCCTAGAAAAAGTCATTCAAGACATTTAGTAACGAAGTGGGAGCACGGGGACTGTTCTTAGTAGAGGATAATCGGAAGTTTTCCACGCAAAAAGGTACAACTTGTTGAATTTTCCAGTTTTACCTCTTGCTTTAGATCTGTCCCTCCCCAGTGAATAGGCTTTTTTAGTTATAATGTTGATATAGTCAAGAGACTTCCTTCAGTAACAGGTCCTTTTGGCAGCTTATCAATTCTATTTTCCCCCAAATGTTTTTGATGAAGTTCAATGGCTTTCTGGCTTTCTCTCTCAGGTAATTATTTGTTGAACAGTTTGAGTCTACAACTTAATATCATAGTAAGGTACTCACAATCTGGTCCGATTGTTAAACATGAATTCAGGAGAGTATTCATTTAATTCTATTTCCAAACACAAAAAGAGTTCACCAATGAACTCTTTTTGTGAATTTTACTAATATTTTTTCTGTACAACAAAAATAAACTCTTATCAAAATCCCCCCCTCCAACCCGCATTCCACCGTTCTAGTTAAAATGAAGTTTTCCGATCGAAAAAGAACCGTAGGAAACCAAAAACTGAGACAGGACAAGGGCTTGTACCGAAAAAGACCCGGAAATCGGAAATGTTTATTTTCACGAAATCGGGGTCTGAATCAGAAAAGTTTATTTTTACTGAGAAGTTTCTATTTTGGTTTTACACTTTTAATACTATTTGCGCAACACACTCCACATGCGCAGTCTGAGGAAACATATCCACCGGCTGCAAATACTCCACCTTATATTTCGAACTCAACACTTGCAAGTCCTTCGCCAAAGTAGATGGATTACAAGATGCATATACAAACTTCTCCGGCTTTACATTCAGGATCGTTTTTAAAAACTTCTCATCGCATCCTGTCCGTGGCGGATCTACTACAACTACATCTGGTCGCCAGCCTTCTTTCACCCATTTTGGCATGAGTTCTTCTGCTTTACCTGTAAAATAGCTCGCATTTTCTAGCCCGTGTTTCATTGCATTTTTCTTAGCGTCTTCAATTCCCTCAGGAATCACATCCATCCCACGGATTTCTGCCGCTCCGTCTGCTAACCAAAGGCCAATAGTTCCAACTCCGCAATAAGCATCTACAATTTTTTCTTTGCCGGTTAATTCAGCTGCTTTCTTTACTTCATTATAAAGCTTAACTGTTTGAACCGGATTAAGTTGAAAGAATGCTCGTGCAGAAAGCTCATAAGTGAATTCTTCTAAGCGTTCCTCTACAATTTTTTCGCCAGATAAATGAATCGTTTCATCCCCTAAAACAATAGATGTCCTTTTAGGGTTTATATTTTGCATGATCGAAACAACTTCTGGTAGTCGTTTTTTTATTTCTGAGATAATCGCTTCTTTTCGTGGAAGATCTTTTTTTGCTGTAACTAGCATGACTTGAACTTGTCCAGTTTCGATGCCAACGCGTGTAACAATTGTCCGTACAATTCCTTTTCTTGTTTTTTCATTGTAAATCGGTATTTTGAAATCTGCTAGGATTTGTTTCACGACATTGGTTACTTTATTTGTTACTGGCTGTTGCACAATACATTCCGGAATGTTAATTAACCGATGCGAATCCATACTATACATTCCAGCGATTACTTTTCCATGATCCTCGCCTAGCTGAAATTGGCTTTTGTTGCGATAATGCCATGGATTGTCCATTCCGATTGTGGGTCTGATATCCATTTCTTCTATATTAAAACGTGTATGTCGCTCCAAAGCTTGGATAAGAATGTCTCGTTTTTCTTTTAGCTGTTGACCGTATTCTAAATGCTGGAGCTGACACCCTCCACATTGCTCATAAACGATACAAGGTGCTTTGACCCTGTGTTCGGAGCGTTTGCGCACTTTCTTGACGATAGCTTCCGCATATTTGGGATGAGCTTTCGTCACCTCCACTACTACTTCCTCTCCTGGAAGGGCACCTGGGACAAAAACTACTTGCTTTTTAAAATAGCCGACACCTTCGCCATTAATTCCTAAGCGTTTAATAGTTAGGGGAAATTGCTGTTTTTCTTTTATTAAAAGTGCTTTTTCGTTTTTCAAAAATATCACTCCGCTATTAATGTTTACATATTTAAGTAGATGCTTCGTATTATATCACACAAGTATTTTGCATGCGGCACCACCAACATTATGCTAAATGGTTTAGCTGTATATTTAATAGAATAAAGGGGAAAGTAAAAAAGTCGTTTATTATTACATCTAAATTGAGGGTAGCTATGAATTACATATGGGAATCGGTAATAATTTTATTAACTGGTTTTTTCTTAATACGGATCGCAGGTAAAAAAACAGTTGCTCAAATGTCAGGATTGGAAATCATCACTATTTTAGCGATTGCATCCACAACTGGTCATGCTATTTCCGAGCAAGGCTTAATGAAAACCATCATTGCTTTGTGTTCGCTTGTAGCAATTCTTATCCTCATTCAGTTTTTATCTATTAAATTTAATTTTGCAAAAAAATTATTTATTGGGAAAGCCACGCCTATTATCCAAGATGGCAAAATTATTTATAAGAATCTAAAAAAGCTTCGCATTTCTATCGATCAGTTGGAAGCAAGGTTACACGAAAACGGAATATCCAATATCTCCGATGTTAAAATGGCAAATATTGAAATTACCGGGCAGTTTGGATATGAGCTAATGGATCATGCAAAGACCGTAACCGTAGGGGATTTAGAAAAAAGGTTAGAGCAGCTACAATCAGAAATTCTCCAACAACTTGTCACTATGCAACCAAAAACTCCTGAGGAAATCGTTCAGGATCAACTTCGTCCACAATACGAATAAATTAAATAAGAGTAAAGATGAAAATTGTAGAAAGGCATGTTGATTGAACATCCAATCTTTGCATCGATATAAAATCCCTTTCAAAAAATATTCCTGACGAAATGGGGGATAACTCCATTCACTCTCTCATTTCTATATAACTATTTACTAAAAAGAGATAGCAGAACATATTCCTGCTATCTCCATTATACCTAGGTTCGGACAAGATATTAGATACCCCTTGTATTTTTCAATATTACTTCATTCAATGTCCGAAACAAATTTCCCTATTAATCCATATTCATCTTTATGCCATATAATTTTTATCATTAGCTTACAATCCCTTGCACCAATTGATTTTTATATAGATTAGCATAAAAGCCATCCTCTTTTACTAATTTTTCATGTGATCCGCTCTCCATAATTTCTCCATCATTAATAACAAGAATGGTGTCCGCTTCCCGAATCGTGTTTAATCTATGTGCAATAACGAAGCTTGTTCTCCCCTTCATTAAGGTTTTCATGGCCTCTTGAATATGAAACTCTGTTCGTGTATCCACACTGCTTGTTGCTTCATCCAAAATAAGTATCGAAGGATTGGCAAGAACTGCTCTAGCGATGGTCAATAACTGCTTTTGGCCCTGGCTTAAATTACTTCCTTCTGCATTTATTGCTGTATCGTATCCATTCGGTAATTTTCTAATAAAGGAATCGGCATTGGCATGGCGAGCCGCATTTTCCACTTCTGCATCTGTTGCATTCAGCCGTCCATAACGAATGTTTTCACGTATTGTTCCAGAAAAAACATATGCATCCTGTAATACCAATCCGATTTGCGATCTTAACATATGTTTGTTAAGATCGCGAATATCTTTCCCGTCGATTAAAATTCTTCCAGATTGAATGTCATAGAATCTCGTCAATAAATTAATAATAGTCGTTTTTCCAGCACCAGTTGGACCAACTAAAGCAATCATTTGACCTGGTTTCGCATGGAGAGACAGATTTTTCAGTACTGCGACATCCGGTGTATAACTAAAATGAACATGATCAAAAATGACTTCACCGTTTATTTTTTTAGAAGGCATTCCATCGATTTTTTCTAATGTCTCCGAGTCCATATCTAACACTTCAAATACACGTTCCGCTCCCGCAATCGCTGATTGCAGCATATTATATTGGTTGGCCAGCTGATTGATAGGTTGGCTAAATTGGTTAGAATAGGTAAGAAAACTAACAATGACTCCAATCGTAATCATGTGATCGTAAGCAAATATACTGCCAATTACCGCAATAATAACAAAACTTAAATTGCGCATTGCATTCATCATCGGTCCCATAGATCCAGAGATGCTTTGGGCTTTCGCACCAACGATACGCAATTTCTCATTAATCTCTCGAAATTCTTCGATAGACTTTGATTCACGACCAAACACTTTCGTAACTTTTAATCCCGAAATACTTTCTTGTACGAATCCGTTCACTTCTCCTAAGTACTTTTGCTGTTCTGAAAAATACTTGCGTGTGTATTTTGTAATTTTTTTCGTGATAAAAGTAACTAGTGGAACGGTTAATAATGTAATCAATGTCATCCATAGACTTAGACTCAGCATCATAATCACGCTACCAACTAACATAAAAACACTTGAAATTAGCTGAACTACCGTTTGATTTAGGGTATTAGATACATTTTCCAAATCATTTGTGGTCCGACTCATCAAATCACCGGTTGTCCTTTGATCAAAAAATGGAATCGGCAAACTTTGATATTTTTCAAACAAATCTTGGCGCATTTCTCTAACTGTATTTTGTGATAAACTGGAAGCGACATATTGCTGTAACCAAGTGAAGACAGATCCTAAAAGATAAATAACTAATAAAACAGTACACATTAGTAGTAAACCATGAAATTTATGTGGAATTACATAGTTATCAATCGATTTTCCAATTATATAAGGTCCTAATAGCAATAAACAGGACGTTAAAGCAGTACTAATGATAACCAATATTAGGCCAAGTCGTTGACGCTTTATGTAACTCCAGATTGTTAGCAAGGTCGCTTTTGCATTCTTCGACCTTATTTTAGGAATACTCCCGTGACGAGGAGCTTGACGAAAGCCTGATTGAAGGAGATTAGCAGAAACCTTATCATTGGGATGATTATTATTGCCCGACATAATATTCCTCCTTCTCACCAAACTGGGACTGGTAAATATCTTGATAAACGCTACACGTTTTCATTAATTCATGATGGGTTCCACTTCCGATAATCACACCATCATCTATTACAAGAATCTTTTCTGCGGTTACAACGGACGAAATTCTCTGTGCAATTAAGAAGGTAATGCTCTCTTTCATTATTTCTTTTAAGGAATCTCGGATTCGCTTTTCTGTACCAAGATCTAATGCACTTGTACTATCATCCAAAATTAAAATAGGCGGCTTAATTAATAAAGCACGGGCAATTGCGATCCTTTGCTTTTGTCCACCAGACAAATTAACACCCTTTTGCCCAACTTTTGTTTCGTAACCGTTCGGTAATTTTACGATAAAGTCATGTGCTTGAGCAATTTTAGCAACCGCCTCAATCTCTTCCTGGGAAGCATTTGATTTACCAAATGCAATGTTATCTCGGATCGAACCAGTATATAAAAAGGTTTCCTGCAGAACCATTCCTATTTTGCGCCTAAGCTCTAATAGTGAAAGATCTCTAATGTCTATTCCATCAACCTCAATGGATCCAGACGTAACATCATATAGTCTTGGTATCAACTGGACAAGTGTTGATTTTCCGGATCCTGTAGATCCAATTATGGCGACAGTTTCTCCATGATAAGCTTCAAAGTTCACATCTCGCAGCACTAAATCATCAGTTGATAAATCTTTATAGGAAAATCCGACATTATGAAACTTGATATGCTTAGCTAGAATAGAAGATTCTTTCACTCCCACACTGTCTTCAATATCAGGTTTTGTTGTTAAAACCTCTTGAATGCGTTTTGCGGATACGCTAGCTTGCGAGATATTTACAAGCATTGTGCTCACCATCAGTAAGGAAGACAGCGCTTGTGCCACATAGTTTATAAACGCGACTAAATCCCCTACTTGAATGGACGTTTTCCATACTAAATTTCCTCCATACAACAGAATGATGACAAGGCAAGTATTCATTAATAATGTTAGGATTGGATAATTCAACGCAATCACTCGGGCTGCCTTTATAGATGTTTGTGAGTAATCACGATTATCCAATTGAAATCGCTTTGTTTCAAAATCGGATCTTACAAAAGCCTTTACTACTCGAATTCCCGCCAAATTTTCTTGCAACCTATTGTTTACTACATCAAGTTTTGTTTGAACTTTGGAAAACAAAGGAAAAGAATATTTTATAAGGAAAACTAGAACCAAGAGTAAAACAACTGTTGTAAATAACAAAATAAGTCCCAACCTCAGATTCATCAATAATGCCATTACAATGCTTCCAATCAGTAAACCCGGTGTACGAAAAAATGTTTGCATAGCCATTCTAACTAGACTCTGAACTTGAACAACATCATTGGTCATTCGCGTAATTAAGGATCCTGTCTTAAATGTATCAAGATTCTCAAAAGAGAAGGTTTGTACTTTTGTGAATAAAGCCTCTCTTATATCTGCACCAAAATTCTGAGAGACTCTGCTTGCAAAAATATTACATCCGACTCCTGCCAACAATCCAAGGAAAGTTGTTAACACCATTATTGTCCCTGTATGCTGAATGACATGGAAATCCCGTTTTACTACTCCGAAATTGACAAGATGAGCAGCAAATTTCGGTTGGAGCAAATCAAAAAAGACTTCAAACATCATAAACAAAGGTGCAAGCATAAAGGACTTCCAATAAGGTTTTATATATTTTTTCAATTGCCACATAATTTTTTCTCCTTTGGTTAGAAAATTCTCCTAACCGTTCAAGTAAAAAACTCACCAATTCCGGCAAGTTTTTCATTAGATTATTCATAAAAAAATGACTTCTACCAAAAGTTAATTAGTCGACTTTATTCTGTTTGTTCTCTAGATCCTCTTTTGCAGTCGAAACATTTTCTTCTCCATCCGTTTTTTCACTATCGGTTTCCGTTCCTTCCATTTCATAAAGCTCAAATAATTGAACAAATTCGTTGATGATCATTTCTAATGCTTTTAACTCACCGACAAGAATGGGATTAATGGATTGAAGCTCTTTTGTTTGTAATTGCTGCTTCAATGTAGCACGCTTTACATTCATCATCTCTAAAAATGCAACTGCTCTTCCTCTCCGAAACGTCTTCGCACCATGATGATGTTCTTTCCGTTTCTGGCCATCACCACAATGATGACTATCTCTATGATCCTTAAACTTTTCCTTTTTCATAAATATTCACAACCTTCCGTATACATTTGTATACAAAAAATTATAATATATTATGTATACATTTGTATACATAAAATATGTATGTGGAAAATGAATATTAAAATTATCACTGGCACTTTTATTCCAAAACTGTTCACTAGTAAAAAAATACGTTCCCACTAAAAAAGTAGAAACGCATTTGTTGCTATCAACCATATTTTGTTTAATCGATTAATGGACTCTTCACTTTTTCCTTCATCATATAATAGTCCAAGCTTTCAAAACGATAGCCACGATCCTTTAAATCCTTAATGACCTTTTCTAATGCTTCTGCATTATCCCTAGAAACGGTATGTAAAAGCATAATTGCACCAGGATGAACCTGCGCCAAGATATTATCATAAGAATACTGCCAGCCTTTTTGTTGATTTATTCTCCAATCTAAAAAAGCTAGCGACCATAACACATGTGTATAACCTTCTTGATTAGCAATTTCCATTGTGCGTTCACTTAATATTCCTCTTGGTGGGCGTAAATAATGCATTTCCTTTTGCTTCGTAATGAGCGCCGTTTCTTCCTGGACCTTTCGTAATTCTTCTCTTATTTTTTCATCCGATATTTGCGTCATATCAGGGTGACTCCAGGAATGGTTGCCAATAATATGTCCCTCTTTAACCATTCTTTTCACTAGTTTAGGTTGTGACTTTAAATAATGGCCAGTTACAAAGAAAGTGGCAGGTACCTTTTCCTTTTTTAAGACATCTAAAATATCCTCGGTATACCCGTTTTCATAGCCATTGTCGAAGGTTAAATACAAAATTTTGTCGTGTGGATTTCCTTTATATAATGCATGATGTTTCTTTAATAGTTCGTCGTATTCTTTTCCTGCATCGGCTTGCTGTTCGTTTTTCCCTTTTGTAAAGCCCCAATGGACCGCTCGGTTTGAAATGGCATATGTAGGATAGGTGATCACTAATAATAATGAAATTGCTATGGGAAACATAAACCACTTTTTCATGTTTGCACCTCTCTTTTCCTATATTTTTTTACTTTTGAAAAAGAATATTCCGGTTAATAATTGCCAACACAGTTTTCGCAATAATTGTAGCTTTTCGTCATTTGTTATAAATCCTAAGCGGTTTTGGTTTCAGGGCATCTTTTCTTACCAAGCTTATTCATTTTTAACACATTTAACGTTGTAACTTAGAATTTCGTATGGTAATACTACAAAGTTTAAGAAAAGAGCTTTTGCCAAAACTGTGGATAGAAAATAAAGTTATTCAGAATTTGTGGATGATTTCGAATAAAAAGTGGAAAACTTTCTATTATTCAAAAAAATTCATTGTGGATAGAAGAAAAATTGTGGATAAAGTTATATAATCTACCGTTATTGGGGGATTTGTTGCAAAATACATTCTATTGTATTGGGAATCATTAAAAATGAGGTGATTTCTATGATAAAAAAACTGCTTTTTAGTTTTATGTTACTTTTTTTATTAACAACAAATACCTCAGCTCAAACGAACAACCAAATAGAAATTTTTGATATTAGCAAGGAAAGGGTGGTAAAAGAAGTCCCTGTGTCTGTTGATATTCAAGATGATGTGAAACGATTAATAGAGAGAACAACAGGTGTTTATCCGAAGGTAAGCCCAATTCCAAGCAAAGGTTTTATGGTGAAAATTCCGCTTGAACCGGCTATTGAGCTTCGTAATCAATGGCTGCAAGGGAAAGTAAATCAAGTCATTCTTGTTTTTCCTCCAAAAGAACGTCCATTTTATTTAGTGATGGATGAAAACAATAGAACCCATTTATTTCTGTTCGAAGGAGAAACGGAAACCCTTTTAAGAAAGCTGAATTATAAGCCTAGTGGATATTAATAAAACGCTTGGAGGTATATTTCCCCCAAGCGTTTCTTTACAATTTATTTAAAAACTGGCTCTTTAAACCCGGCTAATTTTTCTAATGAGGATTTATCTACATCCGCATGTAAACTGTTACCACGAGAATCCATTGTAACAACTGCAGTGAAGCCTTCTACATTTAAGTGCCACATTGCTTCTGGAATACCGAATTCTGTTAAATCAACACCATCGACTTTTTTTATGCAGTCTGCATAATATTGTGCAGCACCACCAATTGCGTTCAAATATACTCCACCATGTTCTTTAAGAGCAGCAAGGGTTTTCGGTCCCATACCACCTTTACCGATAACAGCACGGATACCAAATTTCTTCATGATATCGCCTTGATATGGCTCCTCACGAATGGATGTTGTTGGGCCAGCAGCTTTTACTGTCCAGTTTCCTTCTTCGTCTTTAGCCATAACAGGTCCGCAATGGTAAATAACTTGACCATTAAGATCCACTGGTGCGTCGTTGTCCATTAAATATTTATGAATGGCGTCACGACCAGTATACATACGTCCATCAATACGAACAACATCCCCTACTTTTAATTCACGAATTTGTTCTTCTGTAATTGGAGCTTTAAGAGTTACTACTTTTGTTTGTTCTTCAGATGATGCAGCTGTTTCTTTATCTGCAATATTAGCAAATTCAATTTTTTCGCCTTCTTGATACAGCCAGTCTTTAATGTCACCTGTTTCAGGATCCACTGTTACTCCAAGACGACGGAATGCCCAGCAGTTATAAGCAACAGATACGAAAAAGCTTGCAGGAATACGATTCATAACTCCAATTTTACAGCCTAAAAGGGTAGTTTCACCACCGAATCCCATTGTACCGATACCAAGTTCATTAGCGTTTTCCATAATGTAATCTTCTAATTTTCTTAGATCTTCATGTGGATTTACATCTTCCACAGAACGGAATAATTGTTCCTTCGCGAGGTCGTACCCAGATGAACGGTCCCCACCGATTCCGACTCCAATAAATCCAGCACTACAGCCTTGACCTTGAGCTTGGTACACGGAGTGAAGGATACATTTACGGATTCCATCCAAGTCTCGTCCTGCACGGCCTAAGCCTTCTAATTCGCAGGGGAGGCTATATTGGATATTTTTGTTCTCACAGCCGCCGCCTTTTAAAATAAGACGAACATCAATGTAATCCTTTTCCCATTGGTCAAATTTAATAACAGGTGTTCCACCGCCAAGATTATCTCCGCTATTTTTTCCTGTTAACGAATCAACTGAGTTTGGGCGAAGTTTAGAGTCATTTGTTGCTTGGGCAATTGCGTTGTAGATTGCCTCTTTTATTTTTAATTGATTTACTCCAACAGGCGTTTTGATTTTAAATGTTGGAAGACCAGTATCTTGACAAATGGGCGAAACATTTTCATCCGCCATTTGAATGTTATTTGTAATTGTTCCTAAGCTTAATGCTGCACGAGTGCCGGCATTTTCACTTTCCTTTGCTTTTTTTACAGCTCTGCGAACGTCCTTTGGCAAGTTTGTAGACGTTTCCACAATTAATTGGTACATACTCTCTTGAAACTTTTCTACGTTCATTTTCTTCTCTCCCTTGCAGCTTAGTTCTTATATATGTATATTTCCGCCTCCCATTATACTCTTATCAAGGGATTTATTAAAGAAGAGATTTATGGTATGAAAAAAGGTCAAACCATTTCAGGTTGACCTCAATCATTACTTTTTAAATTGTTCGCACTTAAGCTCTAAGTCATCTATCATTTGGATCAAGCGATCGATATCTTCCAGCTCTGTTTCCTCTGGATCCATGGAATCGATTACTTCAAGAAACATATTTAAACGATGCTTCAAATATTCGACTTGTGATTCTTTATCATGAACGGCATTTCCCATGATGTTTCTCCTTTCAGTCAATACTCCAATGTTAAACTTTATATAATTTTAAACAAAAAACGATTCGCACTCAAAGAAACCTACTTAATCATGATAGCAGAGATTAATAAATGTGCAATTATTAAGGAAAAATTGTTACATTTTAGCGATTTTTCGATGAGCTGCACAAAACATGATGTGAACTGCACAATTTTTTCCCGCAACTGCACGAAATATGAGTTCAACCGCACGAAAATTACCATGAACTGCACGAATTGTAACTTTAGTACTATCCTTCCACTAAGAAAAAGACCAACGAATTGGTCTTTGAATCTTATCTTGGGTGGTCAGATGCAAGAAATCCAAAGGATACATGATCTTGCACCGGAATCCAGGCTCCAATCCCCTGGGATGTTACGTTCTTGATCATGATTTTTTTCTGTTTCCCTTTTAAGACTAAATACACTTCGCCATATGTTACCTTCCCTTTTTCATTAATAGCTGGTGCATAGGCATAAAGGTATCCGAGTCTCTTCGGAGGAATATTATAGACACGGTCTTTCTTGGTTCCACCACCTATTATCGTTTCAAAGGCAAGAGGAAGATGGGTTGTATTCATTGCTTTCAACAGCATCATTTTCTTTACATCATCCGCTTTTGCTACTTTTGCGGTGAGTCCGCCTCTAACAATTCTTTGAGCTTCTTGGACATAATGAATTTGGTAATTACTTCTTCCACCGCGGTTATCAAAATAATTAGTGTTTATTTTTTGATATTGCCAATTTGGTGATGTTTCCATTGATTCATAATTTAATGGCCATTCTCCTAAATAGATAGTGGCTCTTAAGCCAATGGATAGTGGTGAATTATTAACTGACGATTCATTTAAAATTCTGATTAAATTTGGATTCTCAATTTTTACTTTCGATGTTTGTAAAACCTTTTTTGTAAACTCACTTGGCTGTAAATATGGTAGGTCTTGCGTTGGATTTGGGTACGTATTTTCCTTCGTTATATCTAGTACAGAAGAAGGAATCTTAATCTTTGGCATCCCTTTTGATGGAGGGATTCCTTTATTTGCAAAGACATTTGGCGCAGCAGATAAAAATATTAATAAAAACACAAGTACAAACCTTTGCCATTTCATTTTGAGAGACTCCCTTCGTAAGATGAGTTTTCATTTGTTTTTAATCTTTCCACTCTAGTTATTTCTTATCCATGAAAAATGAATAGGGAGCATAAAAAACCACTTAGCTCCTCGAAACTTAAGTGGTCTCATTCCCTATAATAAATAAAATCCAATTCCCATAATAATATATGCTGCCATTAAGGTTGCACCTTCAAACCAATTCGTTTCACCGTCATTTGCTAAAATAATCGACAGTAGTACAGAGGTTGCCATGGCGACAAGTTCTGGCATAGTAAATACGAGTGGCATTGGGTTTTGGAAAAATAACGATAGAATGACAAGCGCAGGTGCAACAAACATAGCTATTTGCAATGTGGAACCAAAAGCAATTTCCACCGCAACATCCATCTTATTTTTATAAGCCATTAAAATGGCTGAGGCATGTTCAGCAGCATTTCCAACAATGGCCACAATCACAATCCCAATAAATAACTCGCTCCAGCCGAAGCTTTTAGCTACAGACTCAAAAGTATGTACGAGATTTTCTGAGATATATGCTACTGCAACGGTTGCAACAAATAATACAGTAATGGCTTTTCCTTTTTTCCATTCCGGCTCCTCTTCTTTTTCCTCCTTACTAACTTGAGGGTCCTGATAGATTCCTCTATGTGTCACTAATTTAAAGAACAGTGCCGCCAAATAAAGCAAAATTAATATTATCGCAACGCCAACACTTAAATGGATTGTATTCGTTAAGTTAAGATTCATGGAAAATACTTCTGGAATGACAAAAGCAATAAGGACTGCAAATATCAATAAACCAGAATTATGACGTGCATCGTATACATTAAAATTTTGACGTTTATATTTAATTCCTCCAACCAAGAAGGACATTCCTGCTACTAACAGCAAATTCCCTAATACCGAGCCGGTTAAGGAAGCTAGTACTACTTCGTTTAACCCTGCTTGTATTGAAAAAATAGATATAATCAATTCAACAGCATTGCCGAACGTTGCGTTCAATAATCCACCGATTCTCGGGCCGGCTACAATTGCTAAGCTTTCTGTAGCTCTTCCCATGAAGCTTGCCAAGGCAATGATAGTCAAACAATATATAATAAACATAATGACACTTGGCCAATGAAAGATGGCTCCAATTACTGAAATAGGTACACCTATGAAAACCATTAACGCGAAGACTTTGTTCATAATTTCCTCCTAATAAACAGCATTGTTACTATTATGTTAACCCGTGTACGAATGAAAAATCAGGAAAGATATTCTCCTATGTCATGTCTACATACTACAATGATATGTTCAATCTTCAGAAAAAAATTGGCTATTAATTGAAATAGTAGAATTTTGTTTAATTACATTTCATTAACAGGACATTTTATGTATCATGTTAGGTAAAGTAAACATAGATCACCGAGGGAATACATATGGGGAAAAATAATTTTAGATTTTGGATATTAGTTAGTATTGTTGCAATTTCGGGATTTTCACAAGGAATGCTACTTCCTTTAATTTCTGTGATATTTGAACAGGGTGGCTTACCATCCTCCTTAAATGGAATTAATGCAACTGCCCTTTATATTGGCACACTTATCGCTTCACCATTCATGGAGCAGCCGTTAAGAAAATTTGGCTACAAACCCATTATTTTATTTGGTGGCTTTGCAGTCGTCGTTTCATTAATTTCTTTTCCTTTATGGAAAACATTTTGGTTTTGGTTTTTCTTACGTCTACTCATCGGAGTTGGGGATCATGCCTTGCATTTCGCCACCCAGACATGGATTACATCATTTTCTTCACCAAAAAAGCTAGGAAGAAACATTTCTTTATACGGATTATTTTTTGGAATTGGTTTTGCAGTAGGTCCTTTAATGACACCACTTGTTAAAATAAATCAATCCTTGCCGTTTATCATTTCTTCTCTCCTATGCTTAATTGGATGGTTATTTATTTTCACTTTAAAAAATGAATTTCCTGATCAAGAGATCGGTGTTAATTCGTTTTTCAAAACGATTAAACGTTTTTCATCTGCACTAAAGATTGGCTGGGTCGCATTTCTTCCACCACTAGGGTACGGTTTTCTAGAGTCGTCCTTGAATGGTAGCTTCCCGGTTTATGCATTAAGAAACGGCATTGATGTGAAGAGTGTTTCCTTGCTATTAGCAGCATTTGCAGTTGGAGCGATTATCTTTCAGCTTCCACTTGGTATGATGAGTGACAAATACGGACGCCGAAACATTTTAATTTTCATTCTCTTTTTTGGAAGTGTTTGTTTTACGACGGCAAGTTTCGTGCAGAGCTCCACTACCGGACTCCTTATCTGTTTGTTAATCGCAGGTATGCTAGTTGGTTCTACTTTTTCACTTGGGATCTCTTATATGGCCGACCTAATGCCAAAAACCTTATTACCAACAGGAAATTTAATGTGCGGAATTTTTTATAGTATAGGAAGTTTGGGAGGACCTTTTATCGGCGGACTTTTTATTCAATTTTTCCAAAACATAAGCTTTTTTCATATTATAAGTACTATATTGTTTATTGTTTTTATTATCATCCTAACCTTCGGACAAAAGTCACTTGTAAGTGTTAGGGAAAAATAGAAGAGGAAGGTGGACGTGTTACCACCTTCCTCTTCTATTTAATGCTGTTTTCATCATTATTATAATCCTAAGCTGTTTCGTGGCATCTTTTTATTCATTTTCACCAAAACTAAGGTTGTTACCTTTATTGTCCGTATACAAAAACAACAAATTTAATGGTAACCGTTTTGTCCGTTAGCAGAACCGGATGTTTTCCCCTTAGGCTTTTGGTTTTTATTTTGTTTGGTTTTACCCATTCGTATCTCCTCTTTTCAGTTGGAAATGGTCTTGCACCATTAGTTTCAGCAATTCCTTGAAAAGCTTTCGTGGTATCTTTTGGCTAGACTGTTTTTAAGTTTAATTACCTTTTTAGCATCTTTTAATTGGATTACCTATTTTAATTCTGAATGGAAAAATTCATAAGATCTACAATTATAAAAACAACTACATTTTTGAAATGAGCCATTCCTAACAGCTTTTTTTCCTATGAGTTAATATCGCATTTATCTCTCCGCCAATCATTAAAATAAAACCTGTTAAATAAAACCAGAGAATTAAAACAATGATACCCCCCAAACTTCCATATGTTGCTGAGTAATGTCCGAAATTGGAGACATAGTAGGAGAAAGCAAAAGATACAAGCGCCCATCCTATTGCCGCAATAACAGCACCGGGTATAACGGTTAAACACCTTATTTTCTTATTAGGAGTTATATAATATAGACACATAAATACAATGAATAAAATGATAATACTTATTAGCCATCTTATCCCATTCCATATATTTGCAAATTGGTCAGATACACCGAAATAAGAAAAAATATAAACCCCAAATATTTCACCGAATATTGGTACAATTAATGCAATTAATATTACGAGGATTATTGCAATCGTAAGGATGATGGATAGGCCTCTTGTTATGTAAAATGGTCGTGTTTCTTCTACCTCATATGCCCGATTCATGGCTCTAATGATGGCATTCATTCCTAAAGATGCAGACCAAAGTGTCGCAATAATTCCAAACGATAGCAACCCTCCACTTCGATTGTTCAAAATTTCTTGAAGATTTGTCTCAATCATGGCAAGTGTTTGCTGAGGAGCGAAATCACGGATAATGTTAATTAAATCTTCTGTTGTTAGCGGAAGGTATGAAAGTAATGACACCATAAACAATAAAAGCGGAAACAGAGATAAAAGGAAAAAATACGCTAACTGTGCAGCCACTCCATTTAAATCGTTCGCATCAATTCTTTTTATCAGTTTCTTAATAAAAGAAATATAATCCTTCCCCATTCTTTTCACCTCATATATTCACAATGCTTATTCGTTATTTTCCCTAGTTAAAGAGATAAAAAACATCTAACCAACTAATTTCTATTTGACACCTTTCTTAATTCGTGAAAATATAGTAATAGCCTTTAAAAGGAAAGGATGTTTAATATGAATTTAACTGAAAAAACGCATGAAAATATTGAGTATATGATTACACAAATAACTGCTAAATTAAAAATGGTCAATGCAGATGCAATAAAAGCTACAAACTATAATGAAGAAATGTATGATGATTTACACGATATTTATCAAATGGTGATGAAAAAAAATACATTTAGTCCAAATGAAATGCAGGCAATTGTAGAGGAATTAGGAAGCTTGCGTAAATAAGATATAAAAAAACGGCATCTTATTTTATTCTTAGATGCCGTTTTATATATATATTAACAATCTTCCTGATCCGTAATTACCACGATTCCATTATTCGTTACTGCGATTGTATGCTCGTATTGAGCGGAAAGCGAACCGTCTCTCGTGCGTGCAGTCCAGCCGTTGTTATCCATCTTCGTTTCAAAGCCGCCAATATTGACCATTGGTTCAATTGTAAATACCATTCCTTCCTTTATACGTGGTCCTTTTCCTGGAAGGCCGAAATGCGGAACTTCAGGCTTTTCATGAATAGTTGGCCCGATTCCATGACCAATAAAATTGCGGACTACGGAAAACCCTTGCGCTTCTACATATGTTTGGATGGCATGGCCGATATCCCCAATGCGATTTCCAACTTTCACTTGTTCCATTCCTTTATATAATGATTCCTTCGTAACTTCCAATAACTTTTTTGATTTGGGGCTAATATTCCCAACTGGATAGCTCCATGCTGAATCTGCTAAGGCTCCATTTAAGTTAACGACCATATCAATCGTGACAATATCTCCTTCTTGTAGAGACTGTTTCCTCGGAAACCCGTGGCAAATTTCATCATTTATACTAGCACATGTCGCATATTCATAACCTTTATACCCCTTTTGCTCAGGCGTTGCGCCATTCTCCGCTAGAAATTGGTCGACAAATTCATTAATTTCCCAAGTTGATATTCCAGGTTTAATCATTTTAGCGATTTCTTTATGTATTCTCGCTAATAATTCTCCTGCTTTTTTCATCATGTCTATCTCACGCTGTGATTTTAAAGTAATCATATGGATCTTCCTTTCACTTCTTTACCTATGTTTCTTTTTTAAAATTTTGTTGCTTTTGTAAACGTTATTTAGATTAAAATTGAATAAACTTGGTAAGAAAAATTGCCCCGAAACCAAGCTTACTTAGGATTTTTAACCGATAACGAGAAACAACTATTATTGCGAAAACTGTCTTACCTATCTATATGTATGTCATTCCCATTATAATGTGAATTCTCATTACCATCATATCGTGAATGCAGACTAATGACAAAATATTTCATATCAAATGACAAAATTCTATTTATTTCCCGAGAAATCAATACATGTCGATTACTAGAAAACAATAAAAGAAAAAGCTTTCTGTACCCTCTGTACAAAAAGCCTCCACTACTCTTTCGTCATTTTTACCCTTGGCATGATTAATACTTCAACACGTCTATTTTTAGCTCTGCCTTCTGCCGTACTATTACTTGCTATTGGCTTAAATTCACCATAACCTTTTATACTAAAATATCTCGGGTCTAATTTGTGATTCTCTAAGATTATTTTCATGAAATTCATAGCTCTCATCACACTTAATTCCCAGTTGGACTGAAAATTAGCATTATGAATTGGAACATTATCTGTATGTCCACTTATTATAATAGAGCGCGGTGGATCCATAACAAGTAAATTGGAAAGTTCTTTCGCTGTTTTAACATCCTTTTTACGAATATCTGCAAGTCCTGAGTCAAATAGAACATTATCTCTAATCGTTAATAATAATCCTTCATCTGTTAAAGAAGTTGCAAACATACCTTGAAGTTTATTTTCATTTATATAAGCATTTACCTTTGCCTGAAGTTCTTTTAATTCTTCTTTATCCTGATCCTGTAATTTCTTTAAATTCTCATCTGACTTTTTAGCATGTGTTACATCCACAATTTGCTTAGATCCATTAGTGGTTGTATCAATGCTATCAACAGGTGCTGGCTTTGTATAGTTAAGTACCCCAGCACCACTTACAAATATCCCATTAAAGACTTTCGAAAGCTTTTGCAACTTCTGGGCGTCTACAGAACTAATTGCAAATAGAACGATGAATAGCGCGAGCAATAATGTTAATATATCTGCATATGGAATGAGCCATGATTCATCAGTATGATGTTCTTCATGTCCCTTCTTTCTTCGCCTACTCATTGACCATCTCAATGCTTTCACTAAGAATCTTCTTGCGTTCATCTGATGGTAAATAAGAAGCAAGCTTTTGTTCAATGACTCTCGGTGCTTCGCCTTCAAGAATTGATAGAATCCCTTCCAGCATCATTTCTTTTACTTTTACTTCTTGCTTTGATTTTTGTTTTAATTTATTTGCGAAAGGATGCCATAATACATAACCGGTGAAAATACCTAGCAATGTTGCCACGAATGCTGCTGAAATAGCTCGCCCTAATTCATCCGTATTGTCCATATTACCGAGAGCAGCGATAAGACCGAGTACGGCTCCTAAAACACCTAGTGTAGGTGCGTATGTCCCTGCTTGCGAGAAAATCGCAGCACCAGCTTGATGTCTCTCTTCCATTGCATCAATTTCTTCACTTAACACATCACGAATATATTCAGCACTTTGTCCATCGACAGCAAGGCTCAGCCCATTTTTCAAAAATGGATCTTCTACTTCCATTAGTTTGGTTTCTAGAGCTAATAATCCTTCCTTTCGCGCTAATTGTGCCAAATCCGAAAACAAGGTTATAATACTTTTTCCATCTAAAAGTTTTTGCTCTGAAAATAAAATTTTGAAAAGCTTGGGTACCTTTTTAATTTCGTTTAAGGGAAAAGCAATCGTTACTGCTGCAATAGTACCAGCAATAATAATTAATAATGCTGCGGGATTAATAATCACGGAAGGATTTACCCCTTTAAAAACCATTCCGACTCCTACAGCCAAAAAACCTAGAATAATTCCGATAACTGATGTTTTGTCCATAATTTTCACCCTATTATTTATGAATGTAAGTCTTCTTTTTATATCGGCTAACAATGGAATTTCTTTAAGAGCTTTTAGCTGAAAGTTCGACAAAATCATTTATTTTTCATCAATTATATAAATTCGGCACATCTTTGACTTGTCCAAACAGAATGCGCAACAATCTTTTTTACACATAAAAAAACAGGAGTTTCACCGAATTCCTGTTTTTTTAGTAAATTACAATAGTTTCTTTTCAATTTTTCTTTCATAGTTTTTAAAAAGGGAGGAATTTGTTTTAACACCTCGTTTAGATATTATACTGTTATATTTAAGTAATTTTTCATTCAGTTCATTTTTTAATTCTGTTTGATCTTGTTCGTTTCCACATTGTCGGATTAAATCTTGGATGGACATCATTTCTTTTTTTAATGCAGATTCTTCTTGTGTGTATCCGGCATTTTTCAAAATACGATAGGCCATTCTTATATCTTCTGGAAGATTTGCAAATTCGTCTTCGGGTAGAGGCTTTCCAATTCCGGGAAGGTTTTCGAAATCACCATTTTTTTGACCTTCTTTAATTCGATGCTCTATTATTCTAAAAAAATCCATAAGCTTACCCCTTTCCGACATGTTATACCATTATTATATAGAAAAATAACGTTTTTGAATCATTCCGTATAAAAGAATAATTGACAATATTCCAACATTTTAAAAGGAAAGCGTAAGCGCCTTGCTCATCGGCGTATGGATGAGTGAAATTGGCACTTTAAATTTCACCTTCGTAGTCTTCGACTGAGATAAAGGAAACCGTGCTGAGGTAGTTCACGAGCTATTGAAATTGGCACTTCAAATTTCACTTGATGTTGACTTATCGTAGGGAGGAGACGTAGAAATCCGCTAGCCGATAGGCGCTATTGAAATTGTAGTGCAAATTTCACCTGTAGCTAGACACAGACTATACTCATTGAATAATAAAATAACCAAAAACTTATTCTTTCTTACCTTTTCAATATATTCTTTTTTATTTGGGATAATCAAATATAGAAAGGGTAGCCTAACAAAGAATGAACTTTAGAAGGAGGAGTATTATGGCTCGCGGCAAATCCTTTAATCACAAACAAAAAAGTCACCCCGGTGACATTCCACAAAATAGCATCGCCGAAAAACATCAAAAGGAAAGAATTGGAGACGAGGAATTCATCGTAATCCGGGAAGCTTTTAAAAATCGAGTTGAAGAAGAGTAAACATTATTTAAGCTTATCCCCATTCTAAATGGGGATATTATTTTTATACATTTCCTAATATTTTTATAATATAATAGAGAAAAAATTACATATATCAATTTTTTGGGGGAATGAAATTGATTGAAAATCCTGCTGGCTTCGGGAGTCGTTTTATTGCACTTATTTTAGATACATTTGTAGTTATGATTATAGGCTTGCTCTTCATAGGTATACATAATAATGATACTCGCGTTGTTATTACAAATATTATCCAGATTATTTACGAAACTATTTTGCCGATTGTATGGTTTGGTTATACATTAGGGAAAAGAGCATTGAAAATTCGTATTGTAAAAAAAGATGGTAGTGTGCCTACAATTGGTACGATGTTGTTAAGAAATCTTGTTGTCTTACTTGTGTATCCCTTAACACTTGGGATTGGTGTAATTGTCAGTGCCTTTATGATTGGAATTCGTGAAGATAAACGATCAATTCATGATTTCATCGCAGGAACATATGTAACTTACAACCCTCCATATAAAGAGAATTAGAGTACAAAAGCTTGAACATCCATTTTGGATGTTCAAGCTTTTGTTTGTATTATTTTGCCGCAATAGGCTCTGCATCTAAATCCATTGCAGGTCCAAAAAATTCATAACGAATATTTTCTTCCTTTAGACCGATTTCTTGGAGGATTTTTACGATATTTTTTAAGAATGGTACAGGACCGCAAACATAGCAAACGGTATTTATATCTATAATATTTTGTAAGTATAGTTTCGTAATATAACCCTCAAATTGATGATTTCCTTCTTTATTTAAAGGTTTATCATAGCCAAAATAAACATGCCCTTTTTCTAATTTGTTAACAATTTCCACTACTGCATCTTTAAATGCATGATACTCTTCATTTCGTGCTGCATGAATAAATGACACTTCTCGTTTAGACCCATTATTTGCAAGTGTTTCTAACATACTCATCATCGGTGTCGAACCGACACCACCACTGATTAAGGCAATTGGTGCATCTTCATTTTCATTTAATGTAAAAACCCCAGCAGGTGCACTGATTTCTAGTGTATCACCTTCATTAATACAATCATGTAGATAATTAGATACTATTCCATTCGGATTATAGTCCACTTCCCTTTTAACAGATATGCGGTAATAATCATGACCTGGTGCACATGATAAACTGTACTGACGGTTTAAAATATAGTTTTCAGTTGGGATTTTCACCTTTACAGTAATGTATTGTCCAGGGATAAATGTTGGAACCCCATTCACATCCTTTGGTTTCAAATAAAAGGAAGTGATGACATTACTTTCTTTTATCTTTTTCACTACTTCAAATTCTTTAAAATCAATCCAACGATTTTCTTGTACTTCTGCTTTTTCATACATACCATTTTCAATATCAATAAACACTTGTGCGATTGCTCCATAGCTTTCAGCCCATGCATTTATGATTTCATCTGTAGCAGCATCGCCTAAGACTTCTTTAATTGCTTTTAATAAAAATTCCCCGACGATTGGATAATGTTCTGGTTTAATGCCTAGTCCACGGTGTTTGTGAGCAATTTGATTCACTACTGGAACAATTGCATCTAACCTATCAATATATTTTGCCGCAGCTAAAACGGTGTTAGCTAATGCTGTTTGTTGGCGACCTTGGGCTTGGTTCACATGATTGAAAATATTTAATAGCTCTGGATGTTCAGCAAACATCATTTTATAAAAAGTAGAAGTAATCGTTGATCCATGTGTTTCTAATACAGGTACAGTAGACTTTACGATATCAATTGTTTTTTGTGATAACATGTTGATCTCTCCTCAAAAGATATATTTAAAATACATATTTAATTTACACACTTAAATTAACTCGTTTTAAAACCAAAAGCAATATTTAAAATACATCTTTAAACAAGTTGTCACACTTTGGACAGTGATTAGACAAAAAGTTATAATATTTACATTAGATAAGGCTCTTTTCTTAAACTTTGTCGCTTTTGTAAAAGAAAAATAGTATGAACTTCTTCATTCGGATTAAAAATAAGTAACCCTTTTAAAAAAAAGATGCCCCGAAACGAAGACTAATTTTTGGATTTTAAACAATTACGAAAAGCTATAATTTATACAAAAACAGCCTTAATTGATAGGTGATATATATGAGATTAACGAGTTACACAGACTATTCTTTACGTGTTTTAATATATTTAGCAGCACAGGAGTCTTCTAAGCTCTCTAATATTAAGGAGATTGCGGAAGTGTATGGAATTTCCAAAAATCACTTAATGAAAGTCACCCATGATCTTGGAAAGATGGGAATGATTGTGACGATTAGAGGCAGAAATGGAGGAATTAAGCTAGCTCTCCCACCGAATGAAATTAATATTGGTTCTATCATTCGCAAAACGGAAGAGGACTTTAAGATTGTGGAGTGTTTTGATGGTGGCGGATGTATTTTAACACCAATTTGCGGTCTCAAGCATATGCTCCATAAGGCTCTCTCCGCATATTTTCAGGTTCTAGACGATTATACATTAGCAGATATCGTTCAAAACCCGCTTATTTATCGTCAGCTTTTTGAGGAAGGCACAAAATAGTGCCTTCTTTTCATTTGGCTCTTTTCTTAAACTTTGTTGCTATTTATATATGAGTAAAAATCGGCAGTTGGATTTTTACGGTAATTTTCTGCTAACTAATGAAAAACGGAATGTAGAAAAGAGCGCGAATCCTATCCATTTCAAAGATTATATACTTATACGAAAGCAACAATCTTTGCGAAAACAGCATTTCATTTAAAGTCTATCTTTTATATACTCCATCAGCACAGGATTGAAAAGATAACAAATTTAACTTACTTGTTATCATAACCCCGGATTGCTAAAATAGAATAGAACATTCTGAAAAGAAGGAAAAGGAGAATACATATATGAATAACTTTCAAGAAAATCTTGAGAAATACGCAAAATTAGCGGTTAACGTTGGGGTAAATGTTCAAAAGGGACAAACACTAGTAGTCAATGCTTCCATTGAAGCTGCGGAATTGGTCCGTCTTGTTGTAAAAAAAGCATACGAAGCAGGTTCTAAGGATGTTGTTGTAAATTGGAATGATGATACTGTTTCCCGTTTAAGATATGATCTAGCACCGGATGAAACATTTACAGAATTTCCAAAATGGCGTGCACAAGAGACAATCGAATTGGCAGAAAACGGTGCAGCGTTTTTGTCTATTGTTTCTGCTAGTCCAGACCTATTAAAAGGTGTAGATCCAAATCGTATTGCAAACTTCCAAAAAGCGGCTGGACAAGCGCTTGAAAAATATCGCCAGTTCATTCAATCAGACAAAATTAGCTGGAGTATTATAGCTGCCCCTTCAAAAGCTTGGGCTGAGAAAGTATTTCCAGAAGCTCCTACAGCAGAGGAAAGTGTTGAAAAGCTTTGGGATGCTATCTTTAAAGCGACTCGCACAGATTTACAAGATCCTGTACAAGCATGGAAAGAGCATGATGAAACATTACATAAAAAAGTGGAATACTTAAATGAAAAGCGATATAAAACGCTTCACTATACTGCACCTGGCACGGACCTAACAGTTGGTCTTCCTGAAGGGCATCTTTGGATAGGAGCAGGAAGTACCAATGAACAAAACAATGGGTTTATGGCAAATATGCCTACTGAAGAAGTCTTTACAGTACCACAAAGAGATGCAGTGGACGGGCACGTTTCCAGCACGAAGCCTTTAAGTTATGGTGGAAATATTATTGATGAATTCACGATTACCTTTGAGAAAGGCCGCATTGTCGATGTAAAGGCAAAAGAAGGCGAAGAAATCTTAAAGCAGTTAGTGGAAACAGATGAAGGATCACATTATCTTGGTGAAGCAGCCTTAGTTCCGCATAACTCACCAATCTCTCAGTCCAATATCCTTTTCTTCAATACATTATTTGATGAAAACGCATCAAACCATTTTGCTATAGGTAGTGCCTATGCTTTCTGTATTGAGGGCGGTAAGAAAATGTCTAAAGACGAGCTTGCAAAGCATGGTTTAAATCAAAGCATCACTCATGTCGATTTCATGGTTGGCTCTGGTCAAATGAATATTGATGGAATCAAAGAAGATGGTACTACGGAACCAATTTTCCGTAATGGTGATTGGGCATTTTGATACTATGATAAAAACTCCTGCTGAAAAAACAGTAGGAGTTTTTTTGTGCAACTCCAATTATTCCGACAATAACCAATTTTTCCTCCATTCTATTGTTTTCCAAAAATTTTTCATATATGATATTAGGATTGATAGTAAAGATTTGAGGTAACAACTATGAGAATACGTGATTGGGATCAAAACTTAAAAATACGTCTAATCGGGGAATCCTTGATGAATTTAACCTTTTGGATGTTCTTTCCGTTTTTGACGATTTATTTTACAGAATCATTTGGAAAAAATACTGCCGGAATGCTTCTAATTATTTCACAGGTATTTTCCGTTATAGCAAATTTGCTTGGCGGCTATTACGCAGATCGTTTTGGAAGAAAAAGGATGATGGTAATTTCGGCAATTGGTCAGGGAATAGCCTTTCTCGTTTTTGGATTTTCTAATTCTCCTTGGTTTCATTCCGCAATGCTCGGCTTTCTTTGTTTTTCCATTGCTAGTGTTTTCGGATCTTTTTACTACCCTGCAAGCCAAGCGATGGTTGCCGATGTCGTAAAGGAAAAAGACCGCAGTGATGTATTTGCCATTTTCTACACTTCCATTAATATTTCAGTCGTAATCGGTCCGATATTAGGTGGTATCTTTTTTACTTATTACCGTTTTCAGTTGCTAGTTATTGCAGGCGCTGTTTGTATATTTTTAGGAATGCTTTTATTAAAATATACACGTGAAACTTCACCAATTTATGAAAATGACCACAATGCTGATAAAGGGAAAAAGTGGTTTGAGGTCATTATATTACAGCTTAAATCGTATAACATCATCATGAGGGATCGCATTTTTTTCCTATTTATCATTGCTGGTATCCTTATTGCCCAAACCTTTATGCAATTGGATCTTCTCTTCCCTGTTTTTATTAAAGAACAGGTAAAACATGCGACACTTTTTGACTTAGGAAACTTTCACCTTTCTATGACTGGTGAGCAGACATTTGGTCTCATCCTTTCGGAAAATGGATTACTTGTTGCTCTGTTGACCGTATTTGTTACAAGATGGATGACGAAATATAAAGAAAAACATGTATTCATATTATCAAGTGTAGCATATGCAATTTCGATTTATTTCTTTGGTCAATTTCCATTTGTTTGGGGCTTTATCCTATCGATGGCGATTTTTTCATTTGCTGAACTAATGGTTGCCGGAATTCAGCAAAGCTTTATCTCAAAATTAGCGCCAGAAGATATGCGTGGCCAATATTTTGCTGCTGCAAGTTTGCGTTATACTTTTGGTCGGACCATTGCTCCAATCTCCATCCCACTAGCATCTTGGATAGGTTATTATAGCACTTTTATTGTGTTAGCATTATTAGCTATATTGAGTGCTGGGATTTATTCCGTAGTATTTCGCAAATTTGAAACGCAAAAAGGAAAGCAAATATAATTGCTTTCCTTTTTTTAATTTAAAAAGTATATTTAATTCTCTGTCTAGCAACAGCGCCTATCGACAGCGGATGTACAAGGCTCTTGCGCTTTTCTAATATGAACTTTTTTACAGTCATGTTTTCTTTTGTTTTGTTAAATAATACAGACAGATGAAGAATTTATATGAAAGAAGTGATTGTTATTCTTACTTCAGAACAGTTATCTCACTTCCAATCTGTGCTCCAACAGGCAAAAGATGAACTTGAAGAACAGTTTAAGCAAAATGATCATTACGGTTTAGAAGCTGGACATCCACACGATGCAGTCGGTGAATTGTCCAGCTATGATAATCACCCTGGTGATGAAGGAACAGAGCTCTATGAGCGTGAAAAAGATATTGCCTTAAATGAACATAGTGAATATGAATTAAAAAACATAGAGCGAGCACTAGATGCGATTCAAAAAGGCTCCTACGGCAAATGTATTGAGTGTGGGAAGGAAATTCCGCTTGAACGTTTGGAAGCTATTCCACAGACACTATACTGCATCGATCATACGCCAGATCGTACGATATCCACTAATCGTCCCATTGAAGAGGGCGTGCTTATGCCTCCATGGGGGAAATTTAATTTCGATGAAAAATTGGACGAGTCCGAGGCGTACGATGCAGAAGATAGTTGGCAGGACGTTGCGAAATGGGGAACATCAGAATCACCTTCAGATTTTGTAAATCCTCCTGAACATTATGATGAAATGTACATTGACTCAGATGAAAATGTAGGATATGTGGAAGACTTCGAAAATTTCGTCGGGACAGATATCGAGGGAAATTACCGATATATATACCGTAATGATCAATATGAGAAATACAATGATGTATTAGAAGAGGAAAATATCATGACGACATTTGGAGATTTGCCAAGATCTGAGCATGATCCATATGTCGAGGATGAGGATGACGATAGTGATTCCCGTCATTAAAGATTTAACGCAGGTAACACTGCAAACTTAAAGAGGTAAAATAGTTCCAAAGTACTAATTCGGGCGATTTAACCCTAAATTCGCGAGAATAATCGCAAGTTTCGCGAGATTACTGAATAGATTCACGAGATTACAGCCAATATTCGCGAGATTAAACAAAAAAAGGGATTACGCTAACTTCTTATAACTAAAAACAGGTGCCACATAACAGCACCTGTTTTTATATTATTGAACTTTGGAACCTTGTTTCGTATCGACCAATATCGTTTCATCTGATTCCTTCATCCATGCTGACATTGCTTCAATATCTTTTGAGAATATACGATCCTTTATGATACTAGGGACAATTTGACGTCCTTTATCATAAAAATCTTTTGTTGAGTGTGCCATTTTTTCCACTCCTCGGTATTCAGCACCTTGCATGGCACAAATCATCTCAATAGCTAATACCCTTCTTGAGTTTTGCAAAATTTGATACGCATGTCTTGAGGCGATCGTTCCCATACTGACATGATCCTCTTGATTTGCTGACGATGGAATCGAGTCCACACTGGCAGGATGTGCAAGTGTTTTATTTTCTGATACTAAGGCTGCGGCAGCATATTGCATGATCATAGCTCCTGATTGCAAGCCAGGTTCAGGACTCAAAAATCCAGGTAAATCATTTAGTTGCGGATTAACTAATCGTTCAATTCGTCTTTCCGATATATTAGCCAATTCTGCAACTGCGATCTTCATGAAATCCATTGCTAGGGCAATCGGTTGACCATGAAAGTTTCCACCTGAAATAATTTTTTCTCCATCATTAAAAATAAGCGGATTATCTGTTGCTGCATTCATTTCTATTTCTAGCTTTTCCCTTACATAATCTAATGCTTGCCAAGAGGCACCATGTACTTGCGGAATACAGCGTAAGGAATAGGCATCTTGAACTCTAAGCTCACCTTGTCTTGTTGTAAGCTTGCTGTCTGATAAATATTCGCGAATTCTCCTTGCCACTTCCACTTGTTGATAATAGCCGCGAACAAGATGAACATCCTCATCGAAAGCATCAATAATACCTTGTAGTGCTTCCATTGTCATGGATGCAATGAGTTCGCTTTGTCTTGCTAATTTTTCTGCCTCTAAAAACGCCACGACACCCATTGCCGTCATCGCTTGCGTACCATTAATTAAAGCTAAGCCTTCTTTCGCTTGTAAGGTAATTGGAAGAATGCCTTCTTTTTCTAAAGCAACCCATGTGTCTGTCCGTTGTCCCTTGTAATAGACTTCTCCTTCCCCCATTAAAGCAAGGGCTAAATGAGAAAGCGGTGCTAAATCTCCACTTGCTCCTAATGAGCCTTGCTGAGGAATAACTGGATGAATGTGAGCATTTAATAAATCTAAAAGCCGATGAATAACGACTGGGCGTACTCCGGAAAAGCCTTTTATTAATGCATTTGCACGTAGTAACAGCATTGCACGGGAGACTACCTCAGGAAATGGATCGCCAACACCACATGCATGGGAATGAATTAAATTTAATTGCAATTCCTCCACATTCTCGGAATCAATATATACATCACTGAATTTCCCGAAACCAGTCGTGATCCCGTATACCACCCTTTTTTCTTCGACTATTTTTTTTACAGCCTCGTGACTCTTTTGTACTCTTTCCATACTTTCTGGAGAGGCAAGTACAAATTCTTTTTTATATAAAACCTCATAAACCGATTTAAGCGTTAACGAATTACCTGTAAGCTCCATATTTCCATCTCCTTTTGTTTTGGGCTGTTTCCCATAGATCGTTGCTTTCCGTAAATGTTTCTAAATCTTAAATTAGCTTAATTTTGGAGCATCTTTTCTTTAAACGTCTTTCCATACTTAAGTAGAATAAAAAGGTTTAAAATTCTCAGTTACAAAAACAACAAAGTTTAAGAAAAGAGCATCTTTTGGTACAGTAGCACACTAAAGAAAAAGGCCTGGTCACAAATTATCAGTTTGTGATCAAGCCTTTCATTACTCCGATTTTTATATTGAAGTTTATTCTCATAGGTACTCACCTTTTTTGAAAAATATATTTCCTATTTAAAAGAATACGTGTAAGCTGAGTATTTTGTCAATTAAAAATGTTCCATATTTTAACAAGTTATTTTATTAATGTGTTAGTATAAGAAAGAGTACTCATATTATAATTATCTACCTTTGTAACATACTATAATGAAATAAACTAATGGAGTGACAATTATGAACGAAAACCAAACAATCTTTATGCGTGAAACCTTAACCGTTCAGACAAGACAGGTATTTCCACCGGATACGAATCATCATGGGACATTATTTGGCGGAAAATTAATGGCATACATTGATGAAACAGCAGCCATTTCGGCTACAAAATTAGCAAGGGGACCAGTTGTTACTGCCTCTACGGATTCAGTGGATTTTATCAAGCCTATTCGTATAGGAGATGCCGTCACGATCGAAGCTATGGTTTCTCGGACAGGAAGAAGTTCCATGGAAATTTTTCTAAAAATCACAGCTGAAAATCTTTTGACAAGAGAAAAGTCTATTGCAGCACTGTCATTTTTAACTTTTGTTGCTTTAGATGAAAATGGAAAACCAACGCAAATCCCAACTGTTATTCCAGAAACAGAAGAAGAAATATGGTTGAATGAAACGGCCATCAAAAGAGCAGAACATCGTAAAGAAAGAAAGAAGGAAAGCGAAGATTTAGCTCGTTTTTTTCAAAAAGGGAATTAAAAAGAAAAGCGTAAGCGGCTTGCTCATCGGCGTACGGATTTCGTAGTCTTCGACTGAGATAAAGGAAACACGGCGAGGGACGAGTCGATGTTGACTTATCGTAGGGAGAAGACGTAGAAATCCGCTAGCCGATAGGCGCTGCAGCTAGACAGAATCTAACCTTCCTTGTCAAATAAGATATATTGTAAAAAACATATACTTTATCTTTTTAAAATAGTTCCTAAATACTCCACATCCATTTATTGTGGAGTATTTTATTTAGTCTTTACAAATAACTTCCATCTCCATATTTTAGGTATTTCGTTTGGCAAAGGATAAGCCAGTGAGTTATAATACAGGTTAGCAATTTACTAGAAAAGGAGACGAATTAATGACGAGTCAATCCTTTTTACAAATGAATACAATATTTATTAGTATTCTTATAGAATCTTTACCATTTGTGTTATTAGGAGTCCTTGTTTCAGGGATCATTCAAATGTTTGTGACAGAAGAAATGATATCAAAAATCTTGCCAAAGAATCGGTTTTTGGCGGTACTGGTTGCAACGGTAATGGGTGCTCTATTTCCAGCCTGTGAATGTGGAATTGTTCCAATATCAAGGAGGTTAATGTCCAAAGGGGTGCCACTTCATGCAGCCATTAGCTTCATGTTAACGGGACCGATTATTAATCCTATTGTGTTGTTCTCTACTTATATCGCTTTTGGAAATAGCTGGAGAATGGTACTTTATCGTGGTGGTCTTTCCTTTGTTGTTTCATTGATCGTAGGATTTATTATTTCCTATCAATTTAAGACATCACAACTGAGAGAATCGAAGGTTCATCACCATCATCATCATGGAAATGGTTTTAAAGGGAAGATTAAGGGAACCATTCAACATACGATTGATGAATTCTTCTCTGTTGGGAAATTTCTAATCATCGGTGCTCTTATCGCAGCTGCTATGCAAACTTATGTGAAAACGTCCACTTTAACATCCATCGGACACGGACCATTTTCCTCACATCTTGTCATGATGGGACTTAGTTATGTATTATCAATTTGTTCAGAGGCAGACGCCTTTGTAGCTTCATCATTCCAGAGTACGTTTTCTATAAGCTCCATTGTTGCCTTTCTTGTCTTTGGAGCAATGTTTGATATAAAAAACACACTAATGATGTTTCAGGCATTTAAGACGAAATTTATTTTCTATTTGTTTATCTATGTAGGTTTATTCGTATTCTTAGGGTCGATGATAATTGCAAAATTTTCATATTGAGTACTTTATAGAAAGGAAAATATGAGACATGATACGATTTTTTATTTTACTTGGTTTCTCGTTTCTCTTTTTACATTTGCATGCGACCGGGTCTATTAGTAAATACATTAATATGAAATATTCATATATCTCTTTCATCACTATCTTTGTGCTCTTTTTCCTAACAATTGTTCAGCTGTATTTTTATATAAAAGGGGATAAAGAAACCGAAGTGACTTGTGAACATGGATGTGATCATCATCACCACCAAAAAACATGGAAAGATTATGTGATGCTGCCTATTCTCATATTCCCGATTTTCTCCGTACTATGTTTACCGGTGGCTACGCTTGATTCAAGTATAGTTAAAGCCAAGGGATATAACTTTAATGTGTACAATGACAAAGATACTTCTGCCATTCATGAATTTCTACAGCCTGATTCAAGTGTTTATTATGGGCAAGACGGCTATGATGAATTAATGGGAAATTCAAAGAAAAAGTTTAGTAAACTAGGTAATCAAATTACCTTAAGTGATGAAGATTGGCTACAAGGTATGGAGACGATTTACCGATTCCCTGGGGATTTCATGGGAAAAACAGTACAATTCCGGGGTTTTGCCTATAATGAAAAAAATCTTGCGGCAAACCAAGTGTTTATTTTCCGGTTCGGTATTATTCACTGTGTTGCTGACTCTGGTGTATTCGGTATGCTTGTTGAGTTTCCAAAAAATGTTCATTACCATAATGACGATTGGTTGCAAGTAACGGGAACGTTAACTTCAGAGTACTTCCAACCGTTTAAGAAAACAATACCTGTTTTAAAAGTGGATAAAGTAAACCAGATCCCAGTACCAAAAGATCAGTATGTTTATCGGAATTATTAAAAGAACTAATTAGGCGTGGAATTTTTCAGTGCTGAAACTAGTCTTAAAAAAATGGATTAAAATATAGTAGAACTTAATATATATTACTATAGGGTATACAGCTATCATGTATACCCTATTACATTTTTACAAAACATTTAAGATTTGATGACAAGAAAAGGCTTGACCAGTATACTGGTATTTCGTTTAATTCTTTTCAGCAGTAGCATTAGCCCCACTATCTTCTTTTCTTTACATTTGTAACAATCACCTTATGGTATAAATTGTATTCCTTATTACCCTCATAAATCATCTATACTTAATGGAAGATTTATATGTAAGGCTGTTTTCGTATAGCTTGTTACTTTTCGTAAGTTGTATTAATCCTAATTTAATATTTGAACGGGGCATCTTTTCTTAAAAAGGCTAACTATACTTAAGTCGAATAAGGAAGGTATAAAATTACCATTTACAAAAACAACATAGTTTAAGAAAAGAGCCATATGTAATGACAAAAAAATCAAAGACTTTCGTCACTGTTCTACAATGACTTTATTTGGAAAGTACTATTTATAATAAAAGGGAAAGGTGAAAATTCATGTTTGCAAATGCTGATATTGGAATTGATTTAGGGACTGCTAACACACTTGTTTTTAGTAAAAATAAAGGGGTCATTTTGAATGAGCCATCCGTCGTTGCCCTTAATACTGAAACAAATAAAATAATGGCGGTTGGCCAAGAGGCGAAAAATATGATCGGAAAGACACCAGAAAAAATTGTAGCTATCCGTCCGTTAAAAGATGGCGTAATTGCTGATTTCGACATTACGACTGAGATGCTAAAGTTTATTATGAAAAAAATTAGTAAACAACTTGGAATAGCTGTGAGAAAACCAAATGTGATTGTGTGTACTCCTTCTGGTGCTACATCTGTGGAAAGAAGAGCGATCCAGGATGCAGTGAAAAATAGCGGTGCTAAAAACGTTCATTTAATTGAAGAGCCTGTTGCAGCAGCTATCGGAGCAGACTTACCTGTGGACGAACCTGTAGCAAATGTTATTGTAGATATTGGTGGTGGAACTACGGAGGTTGCTATCATTTCGTATGGCGGAGTAGTAACAAGTAACACAATAAGAGTAGGCGGCGACAGAATGGATGAGGATATCATCGGGCATGTCAGAAAATCTTATAATCTCTTAATCGGAGAACGTACTGCCGAACAAGTAAAAATAGAAATTGGCTATGCTCTAGTAGATCACGATGAAATCTCCATGGAAGTTCGTGGTCGTGATTTAGTATCTGGATTACCCAAAACAGTTACATTACAATCAACAGAAATTCAAAATGCAATGCAAGAGTCTCTCTTAAAAATATTAGAATCCATTCGTGCAACACTAGAAAATTGCCCAGCTGAATTGAGTGGAGATATTGTAGATCGCGGTGTAATTTTAACTGGTGGTGGAGCGCTCCTTAACGGCATGCAAGACTGGTTAGCGAAAAGCATTATTGTCCCAGTTCACTTAGCACCAAATCCATTAGAATCTGTTGTAATTGGAACTGGAAAATCATTAAAATTCATAAATCGCTTGCAACCTATGGCGAAATAATGGATTACTAGAAAAAGAGCAATGATGCTCTTTTTTAGTTTATTCGAATCCTCACCCTAGGTATTTAGTCCTGTTTCGGGCTGTTCCATGGCATTTTCGGGCCATTCATCCCGAATTTCGGTCCGTTTCATTATTATTTCGGGCTATTAACAACCGCTTTCGGGCTGTTTAGATGTTGAGGATTCAATTCGGTTATTCCACAATGCTAATAATAGTAGATTCCTAAGGAATAATACTTATTATCTGCTAAGTTCCAATACCATATGCCTTCCTTTACATTATCCAAGGCTATGACCACTTGTTTTTTAGATTTAAGAAGAAATATTTGCGCAAAAGCATAATAAAAGGGAGCGACATTTAATTAGCGCTCCCTTTTTACTTATTATTCTTCCGTTTTTGCTTTATTCGCATCCGAGATTGTATCTGTTAGATTCTCAATACTGCCGCGAACATTGTATTTTCCTGATAGGTTTTCTAAAAGCCCTTTTACATCGATGCCTGATGATGCTTTAAGCGACTCTTGGAGGCTGGCCATTAAGCTAGTTGCATAACCTGTTACTTTATTGGCTCCGCCTTCACCGGTGCCACCGCCAGTATCCACAACAGTAATCTTGTCAATATTACTAAGCGGGCTTGCAACTTGTTTTGCATATTCAGGAAGCATTTTTAAAATCATATCCATAACAGCTGCCTGGCCAAATTGTTCGAAAGCTTCCGCAATTTTTCTCTTCGCTTCTGCTTCGGCAAGACCTTTTAAACGGATAATATCTGCTTCAGATTCCCCTTGTGCTCTTTGTGCTTCCGCATGTGCCAAACCGTCAATCCGCACTTTCTCCGCTTCTGCTTTTGCCATTGATTCAATGCGATATTTATTCGCATCCGCTTCTGCCATTTGTTTTGCCTTATCGGCTACGGCTGCCTGTTCTACAGCATAACGGTCTGCATCTGCCTTTTTCTTTACTTCTGAGTCATATTGACGCTCACGGCGCAGGATTTCTTTCTCTTCTAGTTCGATCTGCTTTTGACGCTCAATGATTTTAATTTGCATTTCTTGTTCTGTAACTTCCTGTTTGGAACGTGCTGTTTCCAAATCATACGCTTGGTCAGCACGCGCTTTGGCGATATCTTGTTCACGGCGAAAATCTGCAATTTTCATTTGATTTTCTTTTTCTGCTTCCGCAATTTCTGTTGATCTTTCTAATTCCGCTCTCTGTGCATCCTTAGAGGCTTCTGCACGCTTAATTCTCGTTTCTTTTTCTGCCTCAGCAGTTGCAATATCCGCATCCCTCTTCACTTGGGCAATTCTCGGCTTTCCAAGAGAATCTAAGTATCCGTTTTTATCTCTTACTTCTTTAATTGTAAAGGATACAATTACTAACCCCATCTTAGCTAAATCCTGGGAAGCTACTCGCTGAACCTCTTGAGAAAATTTATCCCTGTTTTTATAGATTTCTTCTACTGTCATCGAGCCAAGAATAGATCGAAGATGCCCCTCCAGTACTTCCTTCGCTTCGTTTTCACGGTCCTGTTTTGTTTTTCCTAAAAATTGTTCTGCTGCAGTGGCAATTTCTCCAATGGATCCGCCAATTTTAATAATTGCTGTTCCATCAGCCATAACCGGCACACCTTGCTCTGTATACACTTCAGGTGTGGTAACATCTAACTTACTGGACAATAAGCTTAATGGCTTGGATTGTTGGAAAACTGGTAATACGAATGTACCGCCTCCGCGAATAATTTTGACTTTATTTCCACCTTCATCCACATGGACATTTCTTCCGCCAAGATAGCTTCCTGTAACGATTAGAGCCTCATCTGGACTTGCAGTGCGATACTTAGAAATAAATACTCCAATTAAAGCGATTAATAAAAATACTACAATGGCAACAACGATCCAAATTCCGATCATACCAGATTCAAACATACCTTCTCCCCCTGTCTCTTATTCTTCATAATGTAATTGATTATTTTCATATGAAACTACATATAGTACACTATTCTTTACTTCAATCACCAGTACCTGCTTACCTTCTTCTATTGGATCATTATTAACACTAGCAGCAGGTTTGGCAATTGTACCACTGTTGCTTTCAATCACTACTTCGCCAAATCCATCCTCTGGAATGGAAATGATCGTTTTTCCAATTCTCCCTTTTAATGATTCCTCAGTGTAAGCAAGCGATTCCTCTGCTGAAGAAAGTGGAATGAGTACAAACATATTTAATAGTGAATCTAAAGCGAGAGCGATAATAGCCGAAATGGCTATAATAAGGCCACTCGACATGTTTGTTGCAAGCTCGAAAATATATCCGCTTGCTGAGAAAAACGTGATGAATGATAGTACTAAGGTTGGATGAAAAAAGCTTAACCCTTCCCCAACTCCATGCAGCACGTCACCGAAAAAAATATAAAGAATGGTCAAGACACCAGATACAATTAATAAGATTAAGTAAATGGTTTCAATTTGTGTTCCGAATATCGTCATTCTCATCATTCCTTCAGATTGAACTTTTAAATAATCTTTATATGTCGTCTTTCTCCTTTCTATATTTCCTACCTACATTTACGGAGCATCTGGAACTTTGGTTTCACTTTAATTTAAAAATTTTTCCCATTGTGCTTACTTGAAATGGACATCCGTTTACTTCGCAAAAAAATACTGCCTAATAACCGGCAGTCTATATAAAAAAAGGTGTATTTTTTCGATATGATTTTCCTAATTGATAGAATTTGCCTTTGTGGATAGATTCCTGTTTGTTTATATTTAAGATCCTCACCACCTACAGGTTGCTGCTGTCTCATTGCAGGAGGATAAGGATAGTATGGGTAGCCTTGATAGTATTACATATGAGGTACCTCCCAGCAATTCAATAGAATACATCATTAAATGGGTATTCCTAAAAGGAGGAGTTTATTCCACTTTCTTTTATTTTGTCAAAAGCATTATCATTTGTGTACTTTAATAAATGCTACAATGTATTCATAATTTTACCTTTGTCAATAATACTAATTTTAGATGGGAAACTATCATATTCCCAGCATACCGATACTGGATGATTTTGGTCTAAATAATACATTTTAAACTTTAGCCAGCCATTTTCATCGGCAGTCATGTATTTGCTGATATCTACCGTTTCTAATGAAAGAATGGGATCAATCCCAGTTTTAAATAGCGCCTCTTTCATTGTCCATATCTCATAGAACATCTTTTCCCAATCTTCTTCAGGTTTTTGATACAAAATTCTTCTTTCTGTTTCCGTTAAACATTCAAGGAGAATAGATTTATCTACTTTACGTATTTGCTCTACATCGACTCCTACCTTCCCTGTATTCACTATTGCAAGTACGACCCAATCCCCTGAATGGGAAAGGTTAAAATCTCCATCCCATTTGAAGGAGTAATCCAAAAATGGCCTTCCCATTTTATTACGGTACACTTTCAGAGGCTTGTCTCCTAAAATATAGGTACGAACTCCCCAACTTAATAATTTTACACTTATTATTGCACGGTAGCGGTCCCTCAAACTGCGCATCATGCCAATCCGCTGTTGTTCTTCCATCGGTATTTGTTGTAAATATAGATTCATTTTTAATTCAGTTGGCGTACTTCCAAGTCTTATGGCATAGATTTTAATTTCTGGATTCATTATGTTAGTTGAACCTGTTTGATTTTTTGCTTGCATATTATTCCTTTCAATGAAAAAATCTCTCCAATTAAGGAAAGATTTTTTTCACAGTTTATTTAGAGCTTGTCACAAATGTTTGTGGTTCTGGGAAATAATTCATTTTTATCCCGTAATGAATTAATGCTTTTAAAAGTTCTTTATCCGGATCTGCACATCTAATATTTGTATCTTCAAGCAGCTTAGTTGTCTTTTGGCAATTGAATCTAAAATCGGAGTCCTTAGCTCCTTCACCTTCAAGCTGTGCAATTGCCAAAGTTAAATATTCTTGAATTTCTTCCGAATGTTTTCCATTAACTAACCAATCTTCATATTCTTCTAACTCCATAACTTCAATATCATATCCGATATTTTGAAAGGACTGAATAAGGGATGAATACGTTATTTGAGTAGGATTACAAATGTGAAGTGTCTTCCCATTAACATTCGAATAACATGCCATTCCAACGATAGCCTGACTAGCATAATCAATTGGTGTAATATCGACGTACCAATTTGCCTTTGGAGCCTTACCAAGATAAAGCATTGCTTTTATCATTCTGTAAAAGGCATTTGAATCCATATTTTGCTGAAACATCCCGGATTTAGAATGACAAGATAAGTTACCAGCACGATAAATTGTTGCAGAAAGTCCCTCTTTGATAACTTTCTTAACAAGATTTTCTGCTAGCAGCTTGCTTTGAGTATATACATTCTCCAACTCTACATCATAATCAAAATCGCCTTTAGCCGCATTTTCATTCCATTTCCCGGTAAACGCCAATTCCTCCGGTATTCCCATTGTTGAGATATGGTGAAAATGGACTCCTTCTTTTAGTTTTGCCAGCTCAAGAAGCGTACGAGTACCACTAACATTCACCTGATCAAAATGAGTGGAATCCCCAAAATGTCTAACGTCAGCACCGCAATGAATAAAGGAATCACATTCTTGTAAAATTAAATGAACATCTTCTTGCGAAAGATCCAAGTTCTTTTTCGATAAATCTCCTGACAGTGGGGTTATACGTTCGTCCATCTTTTCAAGAATGTCACTGCCGAAATAGAAATGCATGGTATCTTTTAATCTATCCATTAATGCTGTATCCGAATTTTGTCGAATAAGACAATAAATATGGGCATCTGTCCGGTGTAAAAGTTCATATAATAGATGGCTACCTAAATATCCCGTTGAACCTGTTAGCAGGACACCTCTTGGTGGAGATGAGCTAATATTGGAAGCCAAGATCGGCATATCGGATGGTTCTACTAGGTCTTTTACTTTCCAAACTCCAGCTTTATCTCCCTTATTTCTCAGCGGCACTTTGGTTTTTGAAATATAAGCATCCATTTCCGCTATCGTACGGTATTGATAAAAATCTTGTATTTTTATAAAAGGAAAATGCTTCTTTATATGTACGATAATTTGAAGAATTTTAAGTGAGTGGCCGCCAATGTGAAAAAAGTCATCATGTATCCCTACTTGATTGCGTTCAAGCACTTTTTCCCAAGCGGCTGCAAGAATTCGCTGATTCTCCGTTTTCGGTTCAACATATTCGTCATTGACAAAGTTTTCTTCCAAAGATTCCAATTGTTTTCGATCAATTTTTCCTGTAGGAGAAAGGGGCATTTCGTCCAATTGAATGAAATGATCCGGAATCATATAAGTTGGAATACGCTCCTCAAGAAAAACTCGAATATCCTTTTGGTCAACCTTCATGCCATTCTTTCCAGAATAATAAGCAATGAGGGATTTGTTGCCATCCGCTAAACTTTTCGGAATAACAGCCACCTCTTGGATATTTGATTTTCGAGCAAATACATCCTCTATTTCCCCGATTTCAATACGAAATCCTCTTACCTTCACTTGTGTGTCTTTTCGTCCGACAAACTCTATGAAACCATTAGGCAGTAATCGAACAATGTCCCCAGTTCTATATAAACGGTCTTCCTTCTTACTAGAAAAAGGATGCGGAACAAAAGCTTCCATTGTTTTATCCGCTCTTTTCCAATACCCTTTTGCAAGTCCAACTCCACCAATACAAAGTTCCCCTGGTACATTTAAAGGAGAAAGCTGTCCTCCCCGATTTAACACATAAGCTTCATAATTATTTAATGGTTTCCCAATTGGTATATTTTTTTGTTCTTCAGGTACGTTTTCAATAAGCTTATTTATAGTTGCAATGACGGTACATTCGGTAGGTCCATATAAGTTGATTACTTCTATATCTGTTCCAAACTTTTCTTGCCATTTCCTGACCATAGAACCTGTTAAAGCCTCTCCACCCATCGAAATTCGTTTCACTGTCTTCCATTGGTGAATGTTTTCTTCGGTTAAATGCAAAGCAAGCTGATTAAAGAAAGCAGTTGGCACAATAATATTTGTAGCCTTTATTCTTTCTACCGCATTTGCAAATTCCTCGATAGATATACGTTCCATTTCAGAAAGCAAATGGAGCCTGGCACCTGAGAACAAGGACATAAATGTCTCTCCCACAGAAGGATCAAAGCTATAGGAGAAAAATTGAGTTATTACATCATCCTCAGTACATTCATATACTTCTCGTAAAGAGGCAACTAAATTAATAACCCCTTCATGTGCAAGCAGTGTTCCTTTTGGTTTTCCGGTTGACCCCGAAGTATAAATCACATATGCCAAATCATTTGGTTTAATATCCAAGTATATGTTTTCCTTAGAATACCGATCCATTGAGTGATCAACAAAAAAGACGTTTCGATCTATTTCATCATCCGCTATTAGTTCATTAAGAAGCTCTGAATAGTTCCGCTTTGTTAGTATAAAGGACGCTTCCGCATCTGCAAGCAAATATTTGCAGCGCTCTTTCGGATAAGTTGGGTCAATGGGAACATAAACTCCGCCCGCTTTTAAGATTCCTAATATACTTATGACGGTCTCCATGCTTCTTTCCATCAAAATGGCTGCAAACGCTCCTTTTTTGAGTCCATTTGCAATTAGCATATGCGCCACTTGATTCGATTTCTCATTAAGCTCTGCATATGTTAAATACCCCTCTGATGAAGATACCGCAATAAGATTAGGATATTTTTCAACAGAATGATAGAACATTTGCGGTATCGCCATATTTTTTTCATATGGTGAGCTCGTGTTATTTAAACGGTTATAAATATCTTTTTCGACTTCCGACAAAATGTTCATGGAACGGAATTCCCCTGATAAATCTTGCTGAACGAAAAAGTTTAATATATTCATATATTGTTCGATAAAGCGTTGAATTGAAGAAGCATAGAATACATGAGTATTGTACTCAATTTTCAGCATAAATTCTTGATCCTTCTGAAAAACGTTCCATTTTAAATCTGTTTCGTACGTAAACCTTTCACCAGCAGCTGAATTACTTCTAAATTCGGCATTCATCTGAAAAATTGCTGGATAAACTTTTGGTCTACTAATATCTCTTTCTTTTAAAATCTCTGTTACATCAGGCAATACTGAGTGTTGTTCAATATCCATTGCCAATTGCTTATCTACAGCCTTTAACAGCTCCATTACAGAATTCAGTGATGCAAACGATAGTCGAAACGGTAATAATATAGGAAGCTGGTCTTTTTCAATAGTAACGGCATTCCCAATCAAAATATCTTCTTCATTTGAGTTTAAGTACAGCCAAATCATATAAGCGGACAGATAAATAGAAGGGATGCTTATACCTTGTATCTGCGAAAATTCCTTTACTTTACCTGCAAGCTCTTCATTTACTCTTGCTTCCGTTACATCTCCATTAAACTGATAGGAGGATGTTCTTGAAAAATCAATTGGCAAGTCTAGAGCTGATGTATATTCAGCAAGTCGCATCAACCAATATTTCTCATCTAAAGAAGTTTTATTTCTTATTTCATTTCCGTTTTTCATATACCTTCATCTCCATTTCTATCTATGTTGTACGATGGTTTATGAATTGTGATTATCATTTAGATGAAAGTTTCCAACAGTAGACTGCAATTCATCTGATAGTTCTTTCAACGCTTGTGCTTCTTTCGAAATTTCTTCAATTGTTTCCAATTGAGAAATCGATTCCTCTGCAACAGCTTTTGTATTATCTCTTGACCTACTAGAGATATCTTCCATTTGTTGCACGGATTGCGTGACTTCCTCTGTACCGGCAGAAACCTCCTCAAATGTTGCGGAAACCTCTTGAATTTGATCCGTTACCTGATGAATAGATTCCACGATTTCTCCAAATGCCTTATCCATTTGATTTACATTTCCTAGTCCATTTTCGACTTCCTTAACGGCTTTATCCATAATATTGACAGACTCAAGAGTTTCTCCTTGTATTTGGGTAATAATTCCAGCTATTTGACGAGCAGACTCCTCTGATTGCTCAGCAAGCTTTCTAACTTCGTCAGCCACCACAGAGAACCCTTTACCATGTTCTCCAGCTCTAGCCGCTTCAATGGCTGCATTTAACGCTAATAAATTCGTTTGTGCAGATATTCCGGTAATAATCTCAACAATTTTCCCAATTTCATCTGAACGGTCACCTAGTAGCTTGACTAACTTAGCCGATTTATTAACGGTTTGACTAATTAATTCCATTTGACTCACTGTTTCCCTTGTTACGCTGTTGCCTTTTTCCGCCTCTTGTGTTGTTTTTAAAGAAGTTTCAGAAATTACTGATGCAGACTCTGCTACACGCTGGATAGCGATACTCATTTCTTCAATAATTTTTGTACTTTGAGTGGCACGATCTGCTTGAGTATCGCTTCCACTAGCAATCTCCTGGATTGAACTAACAATTTGATTATTTGAATTTGAAAGTTCCTCCATATTAGAGGAAAGCACTTGTGAGGAATTCACTACTTGACCTGAAACCTTCTTTACACTCAAAATAATGTTCTTTAGATTTTCTATCATCAAGTTATAATTTTGAATTAGTTCGCCCATTTCATCTTTAGACTTTACAGGCATAGGTTCGACTTGTAATTCGCCTTTTGCTACTTTCTTCGATAAACTTGAAAGCTGTTGAATAGGTGCAAACTTCCTCTTTACAATAAAATACATTCCAATACCGGAAATAAGAAGAATGGCGATGGTTACGTACAAAACAATTAATACCTCAGACCATGCTTTTCCAGTTACCTTTGATACGTCATAATCAATGGCTACTAGTGCAAGGACTGTCCCGTTATTATCAATAATTGGGGCTAAACCTGTTTTGTAAAGTCCGTATTTATCTCCATATATATCTGTGGCTGTAACATTTTTTGTACTAAAAGCTTTATCAATAGCTGCTAAATATTGAGGTGATAATCCCAGTGATTGAAGCTCTTGATTATATTTAACACCTGCCTTAAGTAGACTGGTAGAAAGACCTGGGGCATAATATTTATCCCCAACCTTAGATATTAAATTTACATTCGTAATAATAGACGATTGGTCGTTAATCTTATCCATTTCTTTTGTAGCAAGTACAACATCAGGGTTATTTTCATTAGGTTGTTGAAGAATAGATTTCACCATATTTTTATCCATCGACTGGGCTAAAATAAGGGATGAATCATGAAGTGAATTACTCATATCCTTTAAATTACTTTGTTTTATGATGTAATAAGCAAGCCCAACCGTTAGCAATCCTAAAATACAAAGAATTGTAACTAAAAGGAGGGAAAATTTTGTACTCATTGAAACATTTAGTTTTCTTTTTGTAGTCATACTCAATCTCCTTTATACAAATAGTAAAATACCTTTTTTGCGAAAATAAAAAAGCGTTCCCTCTTAGGAACAGCCATTGCCTAGACAAACTAAATACAGACATGCATAAAGTTAGACGGCAACTGGCTGGCATGATGTATGGAGAACATTTTAGCCCCTTTAGCTTTGTGTCACCATTTTTCAACGGTTTTACCCTTTTATATACTCGAAATCAATTTTGTCAACGAGTAAATATTACCATGAATAATTTATAAATCAACAAAAAAAAGACAATTTTCTACAATTATTTTACTTTCATTAGTAACATTATCCTATATTTCTTCAGAGCTATTTATAAATAGTGGAGACTACGGAGGAGTTAAAGGAAGATTGTAAAAAAAAGAGACTTTAATAATCCATACTTACAAGGGACATAGATCCCAGTCCCCTGCAATTATTTCTTAAAAAGCTCATCGACAATCGGATACGTAAAAAAGAGACAACTGCTGCTGCAGGTAAAACTGTCTAGAAGCAATTACTGAACAGCTTCACCGCTACAATATTTGCAAGAATTAATAAACCAACAGATAATCCATTTAAATATTACAACATATTAACGATTATCCACTTTCTCTGGGTATAAATCATGATTCATTAAGCGAAAAGTGGCCATTTCCTCATACTTCGTTCCCGTTCTTCCATAATTACAATATGGATCAATGGAAATACCGCCACGAGGCGTAAATTTCCCCCACACTTCAATATAGCGTGGATCTAAAAGCTTAATCAGATCGTTCATTATGATGTTCACACAATCCTCATGGAAATCTCCATGATTTCTAAAGCTGAATAGGTAAAGCTTCAGTGATTTACTCTCGACAATCTTTTTGTCTGGGATGTAGCTGATGTACATAGTTGCAAAGTCTGGCTGGCCGGTTATTGGCACTACTCATATGAGCAGATGGACTATATCATATTCTTAATTAACTACGATATTAAATTAAGAATCCTCGCGCTTCCATCAAAAAAATGATGTACTCTACTACCTTCCACAAATACTACTTTTACTCGCTTCGTATTTGTGTGGTTTCGATAGTCTCTGCACCTTCCTCAATATTGAGGCTTGGCTCAGGATTAGAATTATATTCTTGGAGTAGATGCATTAATTTCTTCTCTTGATTGATTCTTTCTTCAAAGTTTTCTTGGCGATGTATATCTGTATGGCAGGTAGGGCAAAGACATTGGTAAAGTTTATCAAAGTGAAGTTTATGAAATCGATGAAGTTCCATAATTACTTCCATTGTATTTAATCTTCGTTTCTCATCTAAATGCTGGCATATCGTACCGAATATTCTTGAGAATGAAAGTAGGTGATGTCCATTGCATTTTAAGGTCACTAGACCACATTTTTCACAAGTATAACCTCGTTCATTTATAATGAACCGATTCCACATATTAAGTACATATCTTGCAACTATTTGTCTGTTAATCTCTTTATAAACAGTTTGGCTTTGAAAGCCACCTTTCCAATTCGAATTTCCAGTTCCTTTCCGTTGGTGGGATAGGTTTTCTTTAAATTCTTCTGACCTCCGAATATTCTTTAGTGACTTCGATCGTTTTACCTTAATGAGCCTTGCTTTTTCTTCACCGTGTATTTCTTCAAGATTCTTATTTGTAAAAAGTTTATCTGCTTTTGCCTTATTTGCAATGGAATACCGATTTCGTTTTCTTTGATCAATTTTCTCCGAACACTCTTTTCCAAAATGTTCAATAATCAATCCCTTTTGTGAATGTTTGGGTAGCCCATGAATTGATCTCCATCTTTCTAGACTTGTCCAATCTACTTTAAACTCTTTCGCCATTTCATTTATACTTTTTCCATTATAGATAAATTGTTCAGTAAACCAGTTTTTATCTCTCCAAGGATATGAAGAATACATAATATACCTCCCAGATATAGAACGTTCGTTCTTATATATTATATAATTCTACATAATCATTCAAATTCCTTCCCTGAATTCACGAGGTTTAATCGACAGTGTCGCCACTGAAGTGTGCCCCTATTGACACAGGCTAGTAAACTCCGGACAGTTAAACTTCACAAAATAATCCCGATTCGAATGTAAATTATCGACAGATTCTAATATTTCGGGTGCGTACTCAAATGTGTATTTGGTACCTTGATTCCCTAATAAGGTTAAATCCTTTAACCCTTCTTCATTTGTTCTTCCTGACATAAAAAAAGCCTCCTCAAGATGTGCCGTGACATTTTAGAGAGGATAGACTCATAGCAATCATATAAAAGTGGATAAAAGAAAAGCCATGCCCATTATGGACATGGCTGTAATTGTCATGTATCCATAGTTTTTTATAGAGGGTTTTGTGCTATGAACCTCTCCCGTCATGTACGGGTATTTAATTGAACATTAATAGAATATTAAATTCTTTATAATTCGTCAACTGGTAAATCACGCTAGAGCGTTTTCTAAATCTTCAAGAAGATCCTCTATATCTTCTATCCCAACAGAAATACGGATAAGTCCATCTTCTATTCCTAATTCATGACGGCGCTCTTTCGGTATGGACGCATGTGTCATTAAAGCTGGAATAGAAATTAAGCTTTCCACTGCCCCTAAGCTTTCTGCAAGTGTAAAGTATTTTACCTTTTTCAGCACATCCAACGCTTTAGCTTCTGAGGCAACTGTGAAGGAGATCATACCGCCAAACCCTTCCGCTTGTTTGCTGTGGATGTCGTAGCCCGGATGGTCCGCTAGGCCAGGATAATAAACTTTTTGCACATTTTTATGTTCCAACAAAAAGTTTACTACCTTCTTCGTATTTTCTTCAATCTCTTCCATACGAACGCCTAATGTTTTGATTCCACGAATCAACAACCAGCTATCTTGAGGTCCGAGAATACCTCCAGTGGAGTTTTGAATAAAATGAACATCTTCCCCTAACTTGTCATCATTCACAACTACAAGGCCCGCTACAACATCGCTATGACCACCAATATACTTCGTTGCACTGTGAAGAACAATATCTGCTCCAAGTTCAAGTGGATTTTGCCAATACGGAGTGCTAAAGGTATTGTCCACAATCAGCTTAAGATTATTTTCTTTGGCAATTTCACTTATCGCTTTGATATCAGTAATTTTTAAAAGAGGATTTGTTGGTGTTTCTACATAAATTGCTTTTGTATTTGGTTTTACTGCATTTTTCACAACGTCTACATCGCTAGTATCAACAAAAGTTACTTCCAAATTAAATCGATTTAAAACCTTAGTCATAACACGAAAAGTTCCACCGTACACATCATCCGTAGCGATAATATGATCCCCTGCAGAAAACAATTGCATCACTGCGGTAATAGCTGCCATCCCTGAACCAAAGGCAAATCCTCTGCTCCCACCTTCGATATCGGCAATTAATTTCTCTAATGATTCACGAGTTGGGTTACCAGTTCTTGAATATTCATATTTAAAATTACCTACTCCGTCTTGCTTATAGGTACTTACTTGATATATAGGTGTGGAAACAGCGCCTGTATAAGGATCACGACTAATTCCACCATGAATAAATTTCGTTTTTTTCTTCATGTTAATTCCCACTTTCATATAGGTCTTTTCTTACACTCTGTTGTTTTGTAAACGAAGATCTTATAAATATCCTTATTTGGGTTAAGAATGAATAATCTTTTTAAAGATGCCCCGAAGATAAGTCTACATTAGGCTTTATAACATTTACGAAAAACAACAGGTTAAAATCGGCTTTTGGATTTTATACAATCTATAAGAAATCAACCTTCATAGATTTTACTGCTAATATAACGCTCACTACTATCTGGAAAAATCGTCACTATATTTGTTCCCGCCTTCGCCTTCTCTGCTTCACGTATGGCGGCTTCCAATGCTGCACCTGAAGAACTTCCAACTAATAGCCCTTCTAGTTTTGCTAATTCAGCCAAACGCGTAAATGCTACATCGTCCGGAATGGTATGAATTGCATCAAAGTATTTTTTATCCATAAAAGGAGGCAAAAATTCCATTCCAATGCCTTCTGTTCGATGAGAACCTGCCTCTCCACCATTCAATATCGATCCTTCTGGCTCCACAATGACCGTCTTCACATTAGGAAGCTTTTCTTTTAAATATCGAGAGGTTCCCATAAAAGTTCCACCAGAGCCTGCTCCAGCAACAAAAACATGGATGTTCCCTTCAAATGCTTCATAAATTTCAGGTCCGAGACTTTCATAATACGTATCTGGATTAGCAAAGTTTTGGAACTGTCCTGGATAAAAAGCATCAGGAATCGTTTCTAATAATTCCTTCGCTTTAGCAATCGCGCCCCCCATGCCAAGTTCAGTAGGAGTATTTACCACTTTTGCCCCGAGTGCTCTCATTAATGTTTGCTTTTCGAAGCTGAATTTCTCTGGAACAACAAACACTGCCTGAACACCAAATTGAATGGCAGCAAGCGCAAGTCCTATTCCTGTATTTCCAGCAGTCGGTTCTATGATTGTTCCACCTTTTTTCAGCTTTCCTTCAGCAAACGCCCTTTTAAGCATATATTGTCCTAAACGGTCCTTCACACTTCCACCAGGATTAAAATACTCAAGTTTTGCAAATAAACGTACTCCTTCGGGCAAAGAAAAACTTGTAATCTCTACTATTGGTGTATTACCTATTAATTCATGCACATTTCGCGCGAATTTCATTTTAAAAACCTCATTTTATGGAAGGCTCTTTTCTTAAATTATGTTACTTTTGTAAATGAAAATCCTATTAACCATTTCATTCGGCTTAAGAACAGAAATTCTTTTAAGAAAAGATGCCCCGAAATTAAATCTAATTTGGGATAAAAAACAAATGACGAAAACCAATAACTGGTACGAAAACAGCCCTATGCAAAGATTTCTGTCCATTCATTTCTTTTAGATAACATTTTTCTAGCAATCTCTTGTGCACCTTCTAAGCTATGGCTAGTAGCCCATCCGCATTGTACTTCATTACATGCAGGAACTTCGGTTGCTGTAAGGACATCATTCAATGTTTTTTCAAGTATTTCTAGAACTGCTTCGTAATCATCATGATTGATGACCGATAAATAGAATCCAGTTTGGCAACCCATTGGGCTGATATCCACAATTTTATCGGTATGATTACGGCTAAATTCTGCCATCATATGCTCTAAAGAATGCAATGCAGGCATTTCCATATGCTCTTTATTTGGCTGGCAAAAACGGATGTCATATTTGTGAATAACATCTCCGTTCACCCCTTCTTTCACTCCAGCCAGACGTACAAATGGTGCTTTTACCTTTGTATGATCTAAATTAAAGCTTTCTACATTCATTTTCTTTTCAGTTGTCATGAGTTATTTCTCCCTTCTTTTTTGCATCGATTAACCAAACAAATGGATTTAATTTTGTAAAAGAGACCTCAAATCCGTATTTATCAAATATATGCTGTAAAACAGGAATGGTTGTATAGTATTCCCGTTGTAAATCTTCTGCAAGTCTATGAAAATTCCTCTTCAAAGAGTCGTTTATTTTTTCTTGTTTTGCTTCTTCTGTTGGAAAAATCGTATCCGCAAAAACAACCTTTCCGTTCTCTTTTAATATTTTGCTATATTTTTGGATAGCTAAATCCTTTTCCTCATCTGTTAAGTGATGAAAAGCATATGTGCTCACTATGGTATCTATAGCTGCTTCTATTTGCGGAAATTCAAGAAAATCTCCATCTAAAATAGTGATGTTTTTCATTTTTTGTTTTGCAATAGCTCGCATCCCTTCAGATGGCTCAATTCCAAATACATTCAGTCCTTTATTATTTAAAATAGCAGTTAAATTCCCAGTACCTACTCCAAACTCCAATACATTTCCAAAAGAATTTTCGGCTACTGTGGAAAGGATTTTATCGTAATCTATAAAAACTTCTTCATACTCGGGATCATTGCCAGTAACAGTTTGGTCATAAGAATGGGACCATTCATTAAAAAGCTCATTGAATTCTCTACCCAATTCAATTCCCTCATTTCCTATAAATTAACTCAGAATTAACTTTAGCATGATTTTAACTAAAGAGCAATTAAGAATAATTGGCAAGATACTTGGAGAATATGAGACCGATTCCTTTTCTTTTTTTCTTATATATATTACATTAATGATGAGGTGGTATTAATGACAATATTAAATGAAATTCTATCGTACAATAAGGAATTTGTTGAAAACAAAATGTATGAAGGATATACAACCACAAAGTTCCCTGACAAAAGATTAGTCATCCTAACATGTATGGATGCAAGATTAGTGGAGCTGTTACACAAGGCAACAAATACGAAAAACGGAGATGTGAAAGTGGTAAAAAACGCAGGAGCGATTCTTACCCATCCGTTTGGAAGTATTATGCGTAGTCTGCTTATCGCAGTATATGAGCTGCAGGCGGATGAGATTATGGTTATTGGTCATTATGGCTGCGGAATGAGTGGCTTAGATGGTGAGCATGTGATTGGTAGTATGAAACAAAGAGGAATATCAGAGGACACATTTAAAACACTTGAATATTCAGGAATTGATTTACATCAATGGCTTCAGGGCTTTGAAAATGTACAAGATAGTGTCCTACATAGTGTGAATATGATAAAGAATCATCCTTTATTGGCTGAAGGAGTTCCTGTTCATGGACTAGTTATCGATCCAGAGACAGGAAGGATAGATGTTGTTTCAAATGGATATGAATAAAGAAAATACCCCTGCATTCGCGGGGTTTTTTCTATTTACGTCTAATCCACTCTTTATTTTCGTTAATCCCATGTAATATATATTGAAGGTAATTAGTGGTATCTGAATTACGGCTTTTAATAATTTGCAGCATCTCTAAAAGTTCAAGAATTTGTCTTCTTGGAATATTGCAAAGAATATAATCAACGATTTGATCTCCTGGTAATTCAATCTCCTTTTTTTGATTCGCCAAAAACGTCAAGGAATTTGCTGGAAAAATATACGAATTTAATTGTTGTTTTATTTGATTATAGCTATATCTATCTGACTTATGATTTACTTCGATTAACATTTTCTTATAAATCCTTCTTTCTATATACAATTTTCCATGGCAAGAAAAAAATAATTGTAGGCACCAAAGTCATATGAACTTTGAAGTTTAAAATGGTAATTTTTGTCATTAGAGCTTCAGCTTAATGATTAGGAAAGGTGTGACGAGAAGCTAGGGGAACGGGTGATGACTTTTCGGTGAAGGGAGCCAAATAGCTGCTTACTTACTATAGAAAGGCTATTCCTTATAATAATATAACCAATATTGAATAGTAGGTTATTAAAGTTGTGCAACCCGGCGATCATCATTCTTATGAACCTAAGACCCGTAGCTTTGCGTCCCAATCTTTCGAAAGGTTTGCCAATATTAGTTTCTTTATATTCATTACAATATCACTATTTTATTACTCATATCAACAATTTTTAACAATAAATGATAGAGTTCGATAATTAAAGTAAACTTTCAAAACTATTTATATATTATATTATTTGTTATAATTTTTATTATTTATCATTTTTAAGGAGCTGATTCATTGCTACATCATTTAACTGCATTTCTGTATTTTGTTGCAAGTGAGATAAAAATACAGAAATGAGAGGGATAATAGATGATTTATGAATTACCGTTTCAAGATTTTAATAAGATGAATAGCTTATTTAAAAAACTTGAACTCCACCCAGTCATTAACGGTGTAATTAGTGGAACAAACCGTGGGAGAATTTTTGTGAATAATCTCGAAAAACCAACCACTGTATTAGTGTGGGCTATTAATGAGATGTTTTACTTAGCGGGCGACAGTCAAAATTCTTCCTTTCTTGATTCCTTGGAAAAATATATTATTGATGAAATTACCCCAAAAGCGCTGCAGATTGGTGAAGAGTATTTCAATTTGGAGCTAATTCCACATTTCAGCTGGGAAGCAGCTTTACGAAATATTTTTCGCAAAATTACAGTGCAGCAAGGAGAGCGTGTTCCTTTTAAGTTTCATAAGGATCGTTTTGAGTTGCTTCAAATGAAGAAAGTAGCACCTTTTGGATATGAAATTGCAAAAATAGATGAGACTATTTTACAAAAAGATTTGTCTCACATTATCCAAAACGAGATTCTTAAGTTTTGGAAAACGTTGGATTCATTTTTGGAAAACGGAATTGGCTATTGTGTTCTAAAAGACGAAGAAGTGATAGGAACATGTATTTCAGTATTTGTCGGTGGGAATGAATATGAGATTGGCATTAATACGTATAGTACGGAGCATCGTGGCAAGGGACTTGCAACATTAATGGCAACATCGTTCATCGAAGAATGCTTAGCTTTAGGAGGTAACCCTCACTGGACAACGGAAGTTTTTCGGAAGGATTCAATTGCCATTGCGGAAAAATTAGGCTTCGAAAAGCTAGACCATTATCCCGTATATTTTTTTCCATTGAAATGATAAAAAGACAAGGTGCGAACCTTGTCTTTTTACTCAACTATAATTTTAATAAAGGTAGATAGGGACTCTTGCGGTTTAATATAAACTAATTCTTCTTTTTGATTAAACTCAGAAGTTTTTGCCATCCAAGGCTCGATACAGACAAATTCCTTTCCTTGTTCAGTCCAACAAACTACATATTTAAATTCATCACCATATTCTAATGAAATCCTCTTATTTGCTTCCTTAAGTTTAAATTCTATTTCATTTTTCGTAGCGTCCAAAAGCATCAAGGATTCTTTTTTATCCGATAAATCAATTGTTCCTGTGAAAGCTTTTTCTTGATTATCGTTGTAGTCCAAATATTTTTTTGCATCAGAGCTTAATGTTAACGTTTTTTGAGACGTTTTGAAATATGGATGAAAGCCTGCATAAAATGGCATGTCTACACTGGAAAGATTTTTATACTCTTGTTCTATGATAAGTATATTCTCTTCTAAGATATATTTATAAATGACCTCAAAATCAAATGGATAAGATTTTCTCGTTTCCTCATTACTTTTTAAGCTTAAAGTAATGGATAATTCTCCTTCAGTGTTGGTTTTCACAATTTTCCACGGCAAATTTCTAGCAAATCCGTGATTTTTCATTTCATAAAGCCTGCCATGTAATTCATACTCGCCATTTTGCAATTGTCCACTTATCGGGAATAAGATCGGTATCCCTCCCCTAATGTTTGCTTCTCTATCTACGAGAGTTTCCCTGTTTAAATAAAGAATCTCAGTGCCACTGACCCCGAACTCTGTGATTATTCCACCACGTTCAGGAACTACTTTTATATACGAATCTCCATCCCTTAATTCGTATATTTTTAAACTATCTTCGATTCGTTGTTGAATAGAATACATTGCACCTATCTCCTTTTGTTCCTAAATCGTTGTTGTTGCTTCCATCCACTATTATGTCATATATTATTAACAGATTGCATTTGTTCGAAAAGGAGACCATTATGCGGAATAAAAAAAAGCAAATCATATTTTTTCTTATTTGCATTGTATTTATACTAGGTGGTTTACTCACCGGAATTTATTGGATGACACATGTTGACCAATTTAAGAAAAATGGTGCGAGTGGAATCAATACTGTTACTTATACTAAAAGAGTTATGTAGAAGGATTTGATAACTTACTTTGATTTGAGAAGGGGTAACGGGGATAGATTTGTGTGTTTCGTTACCGCTTTTCCACTTTTGCCTGGTTTTCGGGCACGATTCTTCGACTATTGTTACCGTTTCTCCACTTTAACCTGGTTTTCAGGCACGATTCTTCGACTATTGTTACCATTTCTCCACTTTAATCTGGTTTTCGGACACGATTCTTCAACTATTGTTACCATTTTTCAGTTTCATCCTTGTTTTTTGGCACATTTACTCGCTGATCGTTACCGTTTTCCCGTTCTTTTTCTCTCTTTGGGCACATTCAACCAATGATCGTTACCGTTGTTAGATGCGCACCCCGATTTCGGAAGGGTTAAAAATTACTACCAGATTCTTTCGAAAACTAATATCATACTATCCTTTTTTTGTCATCTTTATTTAATAATTGCATCTAATGATAATATACACTCTTTAAAGGTGGTGACTAATATGTGGATTTATATTGTCCTGGCAATCGTCATTATCCTTCCAATCATTTTCTTTCGTGTTTCTTCCAATACAACAAAACAGACAAATAAAGATATTGAAAAAAATCCTTTTGACCATCGGAATAATCCTCCGCCACCGCCTTCTGGACCTGGAATATTCTAACTATCGCACCATTTTGGTGCTTTCTTTAATGTAATTGTGACAATTTTGTTTCTCATCTAATTCTCATTTATTTTTCATCAATTTTTAGGTTTGAAAGATTATGATGTAATTGTTAATAGGACAAGCTAGTAATTTTCCTACTTGATTATGGTCCCCTCCATTATCAAGTAACCCCCTTATTTAAATACCCTAATCCTTGTTCCGGCTAAAATAGCCGGAAATTTTTTTATGCGTTAATATACAAATAAAGAAAGGGGAACTGAGCATGTTTGATTATAGAATATTTTATGAAGCACCTGCACCTGAAGAATATAATGAACTGAGGGTCAAAGCAGGATTAAGCTCTAAAGATCTCAACGCTTCTAAAACAGGTCTGAAAAATTCAGTTTTTGCTGTTACCCTTCGATTCGGTGAAAAACTAATCGGGATGGGAAGAATCATTGGAGATGGAGGCTGCTTCTATCATATTGTAGACATTGCAGTTGACCCCGCCTATCAAGGAAAAGGACTTGGAAAAACTATTATGTCTAAACTGACAAATTACTTGGATGAAAATGCACCTGCAAATTCATATGTAAGTTTGATTGCAGATTTGCCTGCAGATCAACTATATAAAAAGTTTGGGTTTGATTATACTCAGCCAAGATCTGTTGGGATGTTTAAAAAATACTAAAAATAAGGGTATTCAAAAGTACCCTTATTTTTCATTTAAAATACTCTCTTCTAATACCTCAAATTTGTCTCCGTATACTTTATCTAGATGAAATTCCCCCCATGCACATAAAGAATCTAAAATATTTTTTAAACTCCATCCATACTCACTCAATTCATATTCTACTTTTGGCGGAACTTGATTATAGATAATTCGTTTAATGACTCCATCTGCTTCCAATTCTCTTAATTGCTGTGTAAGCATCTTTTGGGTAATTTGCGGCATAAGCCTTTTTAATTCACTAGTCCGTTTTTTCCCATGCGTTAAATGACATAAAATAACACACTTCCATTTTCCTCCGATTACTTCCAGTGTTGCTTCCACTCCGATGTTGTACTTCTTCTTTGGCATGATTGTTCCTCCAATTCTATAGGAACTAGAAAGTGCCTATAGAACTCTTAGGTACCTATAGCACTTTAAAGTACGTACTTTTCAATACAATTTATATATCACATAATAGCATTTGTTGACGGGAAAGTTCACTCATTTTATTTTTTCAATTACACCATACTATATATACATTTTTTAAGGAGGAGACAAATGACAGCAAATAAAAAACGAAGTACTTTTGCCTTATTAGCATTAGCTGTAAGTGCATTTGCAATCGGAACAACCGAATTTATTAGTGTTGGTTTATTGCCGTTGATTGCGCAAGATATGAAAATCTCTGTTACGACAGCGGGATTAACGGTTTCCTTATATGCTTTAGGAGTAACTTTTGGGGCGCCGATATTAACATCTTTGACATCAGCAATGTCACGAAAGTCCCTTTTGCTTTGGATAATGATTATTTTTATCCTAGGTAACAGTATAGCTGCCAGTGCTACTAGTATTGGGATACTACTAGCAGCTCGTGTGATCTCAGCATTCTCACATGGGGTTTTTATGTCCATTGGCTCTACCATTGCAGCTGATATCGTACCCGAAAATCGAAGAGCCAGTGCGATATCCATCATGTTTTCCGGACTTACAGTGGCAACCGTAACAGGTGTACCATTTGGTACCTTTATTGGTCAGCAATTTGGGTGGAGATTCGCATTTATATTGATTGTGATTGTTGGCATAATCGCCTTCATTGCGAACAGTTTCCTGGTTCCTTCTGATTTAAAAAAACCTGCACGTACAACTTTTCGCAGTCAGCTAAATCTTATTAGAAATGGCCGGATACTGATGGTATTTATTATCACAGCTCTTGGGTATGGAGGTACATTTGTTGTTTTCACTTATTTATCTCCGCTACTGCATGACATTACGGGATTTAAAACGAATACCGTCGCTATTATTCTGCTTGTATACGGTGTTGCCATTGCAATTGGTAATTTTATTGGCGGAAAACTATCAAACCGAAAACCAATACAGTCTTTATTTTATATGTTTATTATCCAAGCAATTGTTTTATTTATCCTAATGTTCACAGCACCCTTTAAAATTGTTGGTTTAATGACCATTTTCTTTATGGGATTAATGGCCTTCATGAATGTACCTGGTCTGCAGGTGTATGTTGTGATGCTTGCGGAACGATTTGTACCTAGTTCAGTAGATGTCGCATCTGCCTTAAATATTGCTGCCTTTAATGCCGGAATTGCAATAGGATCCTATTTAGGCGGTATTATTACAAATTCTCTAGGTTTGATTCATACAACATGGATTGGAGCAATAATGGTGCTATTAGCCGTCTTATTGACGGGTTGGAGCCGCAAGCTGGAAAAGAATGAAGAAAAGGTAATGACTAACTCAAACTTCGCAGATTGGAATCGACAAATACACCTTGATATAGTTGGGAAGGCCACCGATCCATCGCTGAAGTTG